>CAZIAU010000361.1:0-2766 GCA_964536755.1 uncultured Bacteroides sp.
GGGTAACTTCTGGATGATTGGTATAACATAATCAGGGAAATTATGATAACTGAAAAAAATGCCTGATAAAACGGTCATGGGAAGTACGATGACATTGATCAGTCCCGTCCCGATCCTGGAATTGGCTGTCCGGGAGGAGATCAGAATCGCAATACCACTGAAAGCGATGTTTCCCGCCAGGAATATCAGTATTAGAGCAAACAGACTCCCCTGAATGGAGATGTGGAAATAGGAGAAGGAGAATGACAGAAGGATCAGGGCTTCGATGACAGTTATAGAAAGCCGGGCTACGAAAATGCTGATAAGGAACTCTGATCTTCTCATTGGTGTGGCAACCATCCTTCTCATCAGTTTTTTTGAGCGCATTTCAATCAATGCATAACTGATACCCCATAAAAGCGAGTTCATCACGCCCATTGCGATCAGTCCGGGGATAAGGAAATCAATGTACCGGTTCCCTTTTTGAGTAAGGGGATTGATTCGGGCTGATTCATAGACCAGATGTTCATTCTTTATGGATGAACTCAACAGGATGTACTCCATCTTTGCCTGCGGATTGATCGGATCGAAATAGTATTCCATACTATCCGCGTACTCCCTGAGGATCAGGTTGACCTGTCCCCTTTTTAGCATCAGCAGTGCTCCGTCCCAGTCGGTCATCAGGAATTTGAAAGTGGTGTTCCCCAGCTTTTCGTTGTGAATGGTCTTTTCCAGGTAATCCGGTCCCTCTTTTTCGGGTTGGTCGATATATCCGGCATCATCGAGGAACAGTTGCAGTTCCGGATTCATATTCAGTGAATCACTGATGAAGGCAACCTGCTGTGTCAGTTCAGTCTGCTTTGAAAATGCAATACCCAGGACCCAGGCCACCAGTACCGGGAAGATGATGGACCAGAACAGTATCCCCGGTTCCCGGACGAATTCCCGGTAATGAATGAGTATAAGTTGTATCAGGGAGTTGCGTTTCATATGAAGTGTTATTCGGCAAGCCTTCTGCCGGTAAGCGAAATGAACAGATCGTCCAGGGTCATTCTCCTGCAAGTCAGGGCCCCAATACCGATCCCGCTGGATTCGGACCGTTCGATAATGACTGACAGGGCATCCACGATTGCAGTTACAATGAGCGTGAGCTTATTTCTGTCAGTGTCAAAGCTGTAATTCTTCAGCCAGGGCATGTTTTGAAGTTCCAGTTTCCCTGGGTCCCCGATGGGAAAGAACTCGATGATCTCTTCACTCTGGTTCTGGCTGAGCAGATCATCCAGACCTCCCTGGGCCAGGATCCTGCCCTGGTCCATAATAACTATCCTGTCACACAGGAAGGCGGCCTCCTCCATATAATGAGTGGTGAGGATCATGGTTGTAACCTGATTCTTTTTAAACTCCATCAGGATATCCCATATCTCATGCCGGGAGTTAGGATCCAGTCCGGTGGTAGGTTCATCAAGAAGCAGGATGGAGGGTTTGTTCAGAAGAGCAATCCCGAGCGCCAGCCTCTGTCGCTGTCCACCTGAAAGATTGACCGTAAAAGCCCTGCTCTTGTCCTTCAGCCTGATCATCTTAATGACCTGGTCCACACGGGAACCATCAATTCTGTGAAAACTTGCGAAGAGCTCGAGCACTTCTCGGGTCCTGAGCTTATCAATGAACCGGGTTTCCTGAAGTGAAATCCCAAGCTGGCTGCGCAGGTGTACCTCATTCCCTCGCCAGGGCAGTCCCATGATGTGGATCTCACCGGAATCCTGCTTTTGCAGTCCTTCAACCATTTCTACAAGGGTGGTCTTACCTGCCCCGTTGGGACCGAGAAGCGCAAGGAATTCACCCTCCTGGATGCTGAGATCTACGCCATCAACTGCCCGGACATCCTTGAAGTACTTGTGTACCTGCTTGATCTGTATGACTGGTTCCTTTATCAGATCAGGATTTATCAATATCCAAATGAACGAAAAACTTTTGAATAAGAAGGGATTACTCGCCGTACTTGCAGCTCATTTTCCCAAGGGGGGCCGATGTCTTTTTAACTGAGGAGCATGGTGTGGGATTGACTGCAGGGGGCTCCTATTTCATACCAATCGCGGATTATCCGGGTAACTCATTGTTTCGGGCATTGGAGATAGGGTTTAGGAATCTCCAGCAATTAGCAGGCTACCATACTCAGATCTGATTTCGCTGTCCGGCAATTTCTATGTCTTCTTTTTTGTTGTATGGATGAGGGATACAAATAGGTCCGGATTCAATAAATGAAGCTCTGGTATATAGCTCAACCTTTTCGTCCAGGAATGCCTTCAGTTCATCAAATGGCATCTCACACCTCGACCCGTCCATCCTTCAGGGTAATAATCCGGTCTGCCATAGCAGCAAGTCCCCGGTCATGGGTTACAATGACCAGAGTCTTTTGAAATCTGTCCCTCAGAGTAATGAAAAGCTTATGAAGTTCCTGTTTGTTATCTGTATCCAGATTTCCTGAGGGCTCATCAGCAAGGATAACTTCAGGATCGTTTATCAGTGACCGTGCAACAGCAACCCTTTGTTGTTCACCGCCCGAAAGTTCTGAGGGTTTATGATCCAGCCTTTCAGACAACCCCAGGAAATCCAGCAGTTCAGAAGCTTTTTCTTCAACTTCCTTCCTGGGACGGTCCGCTATAAATCCGGGTATGCAGACGTTTTCATGGGCATTGAATTCAGGAAGCAGCTGGTGAAACTGGAAAACGAATCCTATATGCAGGTTCCTGAACCTGGCAAGTTTATTATTCTGTAATCCATCGGTCC
>CAZIAU010000361.1:2776-4187 GCA_964536755.1 uncultured Bacteroides sp.
GTCCGGATACCGTTAATGGTAACAATCCCCTGGTCCTGCTTGCTGAGCGTTCACAGGATCTGTAACAGTGTTGTCTTCCCCGCCCCGGAAGGTCCAACAATGGAAACAACCTCTCCGGCCTTAATGTCCAGGCTTATTCCCTTTAATACCTGCAGATTTCCGAACGATTTGGTTATGTGTTCTGCACTTATCATATTGCCTAAAAGATCAGGTAAATATACAACAGATAGATCAATATCATGAAAATCCCTTCCCCGCGTGTAATACGGGACCTGGAAGCCGGTAACATAAGAAATATCAGGATAAAGGAGGCAGCAAGCAGGCAAGGAATATCAAAGCGTGATATTTCTGCATCCACTCTTATGGGGCCTGTCATGCTTGTAAATCCTAATACAGAAACAATATTAATGATGTTTGAACCAATGATGTTCCCCACTGAGATGTCTGTTTCCTTTTTCATTGCTGCAATGACACTGGTGGCCAGTTCGGGTAAACTGGTCCCAACGGCTACCATCGTGATTGATATCACTCTCTTGGAAAGTCCAAGGCCTTCGGCTATCACAGCTGCATTGGTTACAAGCAGATTAGCCCCGAAGGCAAGTCCTCCGCACGAAACCAGAAATATAACCAGGGCAACCCACCACCGCATGTCGCTTTTTAACGATTTTTCCTCCTTCCTCGATACCCGTTTTGACTGATAAACAGAAAACCAGATATAACCTGCCATTAACCCAAGGAAAACAATTCCTTCCGGGCGTGAAAGCCATCCGTTCAGTGTGAACAGATATAGCAGAACTGTCACAACCATCATGACAGGCCAGTCTTTTTTCACTGAAGTCACAGGTACAGGAATTGGAGAAATAAGGGCAGTAATAGCCAGCACAAGTAAAATATTGGACATATTGCTCCCCACCACATTCCCCATGGCAATTTCAGGAAATCCGTTTAAGGCTGCCTGAAGACTTACCAGTAATTCCGGAGCCGAAGTGCCAATTGCCACCACGGTCAGACCAATTATCATGGTAGGGATCCTGAGTAACCGGGAAATTGATACGCTGCTTTCCACCAGATATTTTCCGCTTATAAATAACAGCAGTAATCCGGCGAGAACAAGGAGGTAATTGGTTACCATTGTAAATTAAGGGAGCACTAACTGATGTCCATGTTCTTTTTCACACCCTTCACAACTTCGTCGGCATCTTTGGAAAGATTTTTCTTGATCACATTGGCATCCTTGGTGAGATTTTTCTTGATCACATTAGCATCCTTGGTGAGATTGTCCTTGATTACATTGGCATCCTTGGTAAGATTGTTTTTGATCTCTTTGAAATCATCCATAACCTCGGGAGAACTCTTTTCAAATTCCCTTTTGATATCCTCGGTGGCCCTTTTAATTTGCTTCATTCCCTTT
>CAZIAU010000362.1:0-644 GCA_964536755.1 uncultured Bacteroides sp.
CACCTCGGACTACCAGAATTTCCTCGAAGAGGAATGGATCAAGGAACTGAAGCAAAAATATCCGGTTAAAGTGGATAAGACTCTGCTCGCCCGGATAAAACCGTAAAGATGATTTTAAGGCTTTTTGCAATATCAGCACTTTCATTGATTATAACCGGATGTACATTTTTGGATGGGAATAATCATGAAGAACCGGTTGCCAGGGTTTTTGAAAAATATCTCTATCCTTCCGACCTGGATGACGCCATTCCGGCAGGAACCAATGCCCAGGACAGCATTATCCTTGCAAAACGCTTTATTGACACATGGATCAGGGACCAGCTTATGCTGCACAGGGCCGAACAGGCACTGACCGAAGAACAAATGGATTTTGAAAAGCAACTGGCAGAATACCACAAATCCCTTCTGATCTTCTCTTACCGGCAGAAGTTGCTGCAGCAAAAAATGGATACCGTAGTTAGCGTCACAGAAATAGACACATTCTATCATCAGAATCTGAATAATTTCATTCTGGGTCAGGATGTAATAAAAGGTACATTTATTAAAGTACCGCTTTCCGCACCACATCTGGATGAATTAAGAGGATGGTCCAGGTCAAACGGTGATGATGACCTTGATTCAATGTAGAAATATTGCCTGAGCTC
>CAZIAU010000362.1:654-4186 GCA_964536755.1 uncultured Bacteroides sp.
CCTGCATCTAATCACCTACCTTTTTGCTGCTCACCCTATTATTATAACTACCTAAATTGAATATTGCACCCCAGGGTCTATTTGGAGATGATGACCTTGATACAATGGAGAAATATTGCCTGAGCTATGCGGAGAAATACAGTGACTTCAATAATACATGGGTCTATTTTTCCTCAATAAAGTCTCAACTTCCCATGCAGATAACACAACCATCCAGGTACCTGAGGTATAATAAGAATATCGAAACTGCAGATTCTGTGTTCAGGTATTTTCTGCATGTGAGTGATCACCTGCCGGAAGGTGAGGTGGCACCCATCGAAATGGTATCGGAAGATATCACCAATATTATCCTGAATAAAAGGAAAATTGAGTTTTTTCTTGATCTGGAGAAAAGGGTATATAATGATGGTGTGACCAGAAACCAGTTTGAAATCTATCAATAAGCTAAAAGATGAAAACATTCAGATATATTATTGTCCTGTTAATGTTCACATTACAGGTTACAGGACAGCCACTGATCATTGACAGGATTGTCGGCGTTGTGGGGGATTTCCACATACTCCAGTCAGACATCGAGCAGCAGTACCTGCAGATGAAAATGTCGGGCATGTACCTTTCACCCAATGTCCGCTGTGATATATTCAACCAGTTCGTGGAACAGAAGTTATTGATGGCCCAATCCAAAATTGACAGTATAGAGGTTGGTCCCGACCAGGTTGAACTGCAAATGGGACAGCGGCTGGATTATTTCATCGGCCAGTTTGGAAGTGAGGATGAAATGGAATCCTATTTTAATAAATCAATATTTGATATTAAGGATGATCTTCGTGAAGCCATCAGGGAACAGATGATTACAGGTCAGGTACGAACCTCCATTACAGAGGATGTTTCAACCACCCCATCCGACGTTAAGAGTTTTTTCAGGTCGTTAAACCCGGACAGCATACCCTACATTAACACTAAAGTGGAGCTTGCCCAGATCGTTGCCTATCCACCATACAGCGAGGAGGCCATATTCCAGGTTAAAGAGCGATTACTGGAACTAAGGAAACGGGTGCAGGAAGGAGAAGATTTCGGTACTCTGGCTATCCTCTATTCTGAAGGCCCCAGTGCATCGCGCAGAGGGGAGCTGGGGTTCATGCTCCGGACAGAACTGGATAAAGCCTATGCCGATGCCGCCTGGGCACTGAAACCGGGCCAGGTTTCCAAAATTGTTGAAAGCTCCTTTGGCTTCCATATTATCCAGATGATAGAAAGGAGAGGCGACCGGGCCAATACAAGGCATATATTAATGAATCCTAAGGCCGATGCCAATGCAAAACAGAAAGCCATCAACAAACTTGATAGCCTGGTATCGGTCATAAAGCTCGACTCCATAACATTTGACATGGCTGCCAAGAAATATTCAGAGGACAAAAACACCAGCGTGAACGGTGGCCTTCTGGTAAATCCCCAGACCATGGCAGCAACTTTCGAACTGGACCAGCTCAATACAAAGGATTATTACAATATCAGAAATCTGGATGTGGGAGATATGACAGAACCCTACGAATCCACCGATCGAAATGGCAAAACCTGTTATAAAGTCCTGAAACTGAAATCAAGAACGGAACCTCACCGGGCTAATCTGAAACAGGACTATTTACTGCTTCAGAAAATGGCGCTTCAGTATAAAAGTGAGCAGGTTATGAATGATTGGTACAGAGAAAAGAAGGAGACAACGTACATCAGGATCGATGATTCATTCAAAAGCTGTGTACTCTTTGGTCAGCAGACCACACAAAAATGATCATATCACCCAATAAGAGTTCCTTACTGATCCATTTGCTAACGCTTGGTATGTTATTATCATTCAGCCATCTGAAAGGGCAGAAAGTTACCAGCCTTGAGATTATGAATGCCGAGCTTACGGCATATGACATTAAGATCGGGAAAGATGCCCGTAAACTGGTTGGAGATGTGAAGGTTAAGCACGAGGATGTGATCATGTACTGTGATTCGGCCTATTTTTACCCCTCAACAAGTTCAGTGGATGCTTTCAGCAACGTGAAAGTGATACAGGGGGATACCCTGACCCTGACTGGTGACCGTGTTCAATACAACGGAATAACCAGACTTGTACGTGTCCGCAATAACGTGAAACTGGTCAATAATGAAATAGTCCTTATCACCGATTCACTGAATTATTACAGGGATACAGGAATAGCAACCTATATGGGCGGGGGGACCCTGACCCAGGAGGAGACCAGACTCACGAGCGAAAGGGGTAAATTCTTCGTTAATACCGAGATCTTTCATTTTATGGATAGTGTGGTCATCACCAATCCCCGGTATACTATCTATACAGACAGTCTTAAATATGACACCAAGCTGGATATATCTTATTTCTACGGACCTACCGAGATCATCAATGATGAAAGATATATTTATTGTGAGAAGGGGTGGTATGATACACAAAAGGAGATTTCTTTGGTAACTGATCATGCATATCTGGAAGAGGAGGGCCGTACACTGAAAGGTGATACACTCTACTATGAATCAGTTGTAGGATTCGGAAGGGCCAATTCAAATGTGGAACTGATCGACACATCCCAAAATATGACCCTGAAGGGGAACTACGGATTATATTACAGTGATCAGGATTATGCACTGGTTACCGATAGCGCACTGATGATCCAGGTAGATGGAACAGATACAATGTATGTACATGCTGACACCCTTCGCTCCCTCCGGAATCCCGATACACTGGTCGACAGCCGCATACTGAAAGCCTACTACCGGGTTAAGATCTTCAGGCCGGATATCCAGGTAATGTGTGATTCCCTTGTATACATCGAGGCGGACAGCACTTTCGATTTTTTTGGTGAACCCGTGTTGTGGTCCGATGAAAATCAGCTTACAGCAAGCCATATCAGGGTATTGATGGTAAATCAGAAGTTGCACAGAATGGAGCTTACAGGTGTGGCATTCGTCACATCGCAGAAGGATTCCGTTAAATTTGATCAAATGAGGGGAAAGGAAATGACCGGCTATTTTACAGATAACAAACTTTCCAAGATCCTTGTGAAAGGAAACGGACAGACCATCTACTATGCTGAAGACAGGGATGTTATAGTAGGAGTCAACAAAACAGACTGTACTGACCTGATCATTTACCTTAAAAACAACAAAATAGTAAGGGTGAACTACATCCAGAAACCTAACGGTACCTATTACCCGCTGGAACTTTTACCACCGGAAGACTCAAGGTTAAGTGACTTCAAATGGGTTTCGGAGTGGAGGCCCATGAATTACCTGGATGTTTTCAGGTGGAAATGAGGCATGCTATGCATGCATAGCATGGGTTAAGGGTTATTGGTTAATGGTTAGGGTATAAAAAAGGGGGTAGGCTCCTTATTAGTATTCATCTTCGTTAAAGAAGAAGTCATCTTTGCTGGGATAATCCGGCCAGATATCCTCAATGCTTTCATATATTTCGCCTTCATCTTCAATCTCCTGCAAGTTCTCAATTACTTCGAGCGGAGCTCCGGAC
>CAZIAU010000363.1:0-649 GCA_964536755.1 uncultured Bacteroides sp.
CCAGTTTTAACCGGGACATCTGTAGTTTCATATGAGACCGGATCCCTGATGATCTGGTCGGGGGAAAGGTGAGCTTTCCCGGTTGGAAACCTCACCCTGAAAGTGGATCCGGAGCCTATCTGACTTGATACATCTATTTCACCATAATGGATCCTGACAAGCTCACGGACATATGCCAGCCCTATACCAGAACTGTCAAATGAAAATTTTTCTGCGGTATCTGCCTGGTAAAACCTGTCGAAAATATGGGGCAGTGCCTCTTCAGATATTCCGATCCCCGTATCCCGGATTGCGATCTCAAGGAATTCTTTGGAATCAACCCGCCTGATCAGGTCAAGTCTTACGCTTACGGAACCATTGTCAGGGGTGAATTTGAATGCATTCGAAAGTAAATTATTGATTATTTTCTCCAGGATATCATCATCGTAATAAAATGAACATTCCAGTGCGGCATCATCCAGACCGGGACAGATTTCAACATCAAGGGATATTTTTCGCTGTTCTGCAATGGAGGAGAATGACATAACGAGTCCCTTTATGTAGCCAATGATCTCTCCGGGGCCCGCTTTGAGTAAATATATACCACTCTCGAACTTTGAAAGATCAAGCAGTTGGTTGATCAGTTCAAGTAATCTCGATGCACTGGCAT
>CAZIAU010000363.1:660-4178 GCA_964536755.1 uncultured Bacteroides sp.
CTGCTGATAGGTCTTATAATTATGACTTTCCCCGTTTTCCTCCATTAATCGTTCCAGGGGTCCCTTGATCAGTGTCAGCGGCGTACGGAACTGATGTGAGATGTTAGCAAAGAACTGCGATTTTCTCTGATCCATTTCCTTTAGGGCAGTAGATTCCAGCCTGGCTATTCTCATCTCGTTCTTCATCTTCAGACGTGTCAGTTCGTACCTTCTAATGGTATACAACAAACCAATCAGAATGATTCCGAAGAAAAGGTATACCCAGGGTACCTGCCATAGAGGGCTGACTAGACTGACGGCATTGATATACAGGATCCCGGGCATTTATCTGGGCTTACATTAATGTGTCAGATAAACAAGCGAGAACAGGATTAGTTTGAATTTAATTTATATGCCACGACCCTGTTATCGTAAAAAGTGGGGACGTATACTACCTGTTTTTCAATATTGAAAGCAATATCGGCCGAGTTAATTCCCTGATCTGATGTTTTTAACAAGGAAATTTTGCTGAAGTCCGGGAGAATGAGAAATAATTCACCCGACCAGCTTGAAGTAAGGTAGTATCCTTTCCTCCCTGTATATTCCACTCCATCACCCCGGCCTATTTCCGTGGTTACAGTTTTCGCTTCACCTGTGGTTTTATCAATAATTTTCAGATCCTGGCTTTCGGAGCAGGTTAAAAGGACCCTGTTCTCTTCAATGCAGAGCCCGTTGGGCCTGCTCGAACCTATAGTAATCCATTTCCTCAGTGCGCCATTTCTGTAAATCCAGATGGCTCCGGTATCAGAATCGGAAAAGAATACTTCTCCATCAGCATCTATATCAATGTCGTTCAGGAAAGATGCTCCTTCCACAGGGATCCTCTCTTTTATTTCAGCTTTTTCAATGTCAATGACCACAAGATGGTCAATATCGGTCACGTATAAAAGGTCACCTGAAATGCCCATTCCTTTGGGAGCATTCAATCCGGTCACCCATTCCAGCGATTTAACGTTTCCATCCGGGTCAAGCATGGAAATATATCCCGCTCCATTCTTATCGGCAGGTGTCCCGTTGATACAGGAAACAAACAGGACCTGCCTGGTCTCGTCAAACAGCACGGATTCGCAGGTACGCATTATTGTATCGGTTCTCCAGACCTCGGTGAGTGAGAAGGATTGTTCAGTCTGGTCAACCGGCAATGGGTCATCTCCCGGATTGGAGTTAGAATCTTTGGATCCGGGTGAATTACAGCTCACCAGAAGTAATATTGAAATAACAGTAATCAGGGCATTTTTCATGTCTGGATTTTTTTGGATTTTCTTTAATAACTATCCCAAGTTACGTAAGTTCAGTATGTGTCAGCTGAAATCATCTGTTTTTTATGCATATTCCTGTTAAATCCCGATCCTGGTTCGAGATGGCCAGCAGGCCAACCTTATGGAAACAGCCCTTTATACCTGACTCCTTCACGGGGTGTGGCCATCCAGGGAGCTACTGTTTCTCTCCATTCGAGATAATGAGCAGTTGTTTTATGTGCTGCAGCTGCAGTTTCGCTTTCATAGGCTTCATACAGTGCAAATTCAGCGGGATTATCGCCCTTTTGCAGCACATCGAACCTAAGATTTCCCGGCTCATTAACGGATAGAAGGTGATTCATTCTGGTTGCCTCGATGAACTCATCCAGATATTCTGATTTTACAGTGACATAGACGATGGTAACAATCATGTTCCTGGTATTTTATTTAACATAGTTCAAATTGTGTATTTAAGAAGGGAATAAGTCATTATTAAACCGGTTCGGCAAACAAGATATAAAAAATCTGCCTGTATTTATATTGCTATCTTCGCTCTGTTGATCAGAAGTAACATGAATTATCTCTCAGCCGAAAATATATCAAAGTCCTTTGGGGACCAGGTACTGTTTGAAGGTTTGAACTTTGGCCTGGCCAGGGGGGATAAAACAGCCCTGATAGCCAGGAACGGGGCAGGAAAAACCACGCTTCTGCAGATACTTGGCGGAAAGGAATCGTCCGATACGGGGGAATTCACTTTCAGGAATGGAATCAGGACCGCGTTCCTGGAACAGGTCCCCCAACTGGACAATTCCCTTACCATTGATGAACTGATCCTGTCAGCCAACTCTCCCATAGTATCGGTGATCCAGCAATATGAAAAGGTACTGAAGGAAGATGCAACGGAGAAAAATCCTGAAGCACAGAAGAAGCTGGATGAGGCAACCAGTGAGATGGACCGGGCGGATGCATGGGATTATGAACGGCGGCTGAAACAACTGCTGGATCTGTTCAGGATTACCGATACCTCCCGGGTCGTATCCAGCCTTTCGGGAGGTGAAAAGAAAAGACTTGCCCTTGCCCTGGTCCTGCTGGATGAACCGGATATGCTGATCCTGGACGAACCCACCAACCACCTGGATGTGGATATGATCGAATGGCTCGAACGTTATCTGGCTCAGACCAACCTGACCCTGCTGATGGTTACCCATGACAGGTATTTCCTGGACAGAGTATGCAACCGGATCTTTGAGTTGAACCAGGGAATTATATACCAGTACCAGGGCAATTATGAATACTTCCTTCAGAAAAGGGCAGAAAGGGAGGAACTTCAACAGGCAGAGGCTCACCGGGCCGGCCAGTTGATGAAAAAGGAGCTTGAGTGGCTAAGGAGAATGCCAAGGGCCCGGACAGGAAAATCCAAATCGCGGATTGATGCTTTTGATGGAATTAAGGAAAGGGCCGGTCTGAAGCAGGATGAAGGAGAACTGAGGCTCCGGGTTAAATCCCCCAGACTGGGTGGAAAGATCCTTGAACTTGATAATATTCATAAAAGTTATGGATCACTTAAAATTATTAATGATTTTAGTTACAAGTTCGTAAAAGGGGAACGAGCCGGAATAATCGGAAGGAATGGTACCGGGAAAACAACTTTTCTGAATATTATTTCGGGAGTTGAGGAAAAGGACGCAGGCCGGATAGATACCGGGGCAACGGTAGTGCTTGGTTATTACCGGCAGATGGGACAGGAGTGGAAAGAGGAACAAAGGGTTATTGACGCAGTTAAGGAGGTTGCAGAAGTGGTGATTATGGAAGATCGCAGGACTATATCCGCATCCCAGTTCCTGGAGCATTTCATGTTCCCACCCGATACCCAGTATAAGTTGATCTCCAAGTTAAGCGGGGGTGAGCTGAGACGATTGCATCTTCTGATGGTACTGATTAGAAATCCTAACTTCCTGATCCTTGATGAGCCAACCAACGATCTGGACCTGTTTGCATTGAATAAACTGGAGGAATTCCTCCTGAATTTTAAGGGGTGCCTTCTCATTGTATCTCATGACCGTTATTTTCTGGATAAACTCACGGATCATATTTTTGTCTTTAAAGGGAACGGGATTATAGAAGATTATTATGGATCCTACTCTAAATACAGGTATCAACTGGATAAGAATTCGAAAAAATCCACCGGAAACGGTATATCAAAATCTGAAAGAACTACCAAACAGCAGGATAATTACCGGA
>CAZIAU010000364.1:0-4158 GCA_964536755.1 uncultured Bacteroides sp.
GAAAGGCTGGAACCCGAGATCGAGAAGCTTGAAGCTGAAAAAGCCGGACTCGAAGAGGAATTGAACAGTGGATCGCTTGATTATGAATCCCTGAACCGGAAATCATTACGTGTGGCACAGATCATTGAACTTATCGATAAAAAGATGCAGCGCTGGATGGACCTCGGACAATATATCTGATTTCTGATTATATTTAAAGCGCTGACTAATTCTCAATGATATCTTTAAAAGGTCCTGGCCTTATTCTTTAAATATTTTTAGAACGACCACAAGATCTGAATAAAATCAGTAGTCATGTACGCTAGCACAAATGCATTAAAAAAGCTTACCATAACAACAATTCGCGTGGCCATCGGATGGCATTTCCTATATGAAGGCCTGTCCAAGATTTTCATTGACGATTGGACGTCTAAAAGTTACCTGGACAATGCATACGGGTTCCTTTCGGGATTCTATCACTGGCTTTCCGGTAGTGAATCGATGTTGAATGTGGTGGATTTCCTGAATGTCTACGGGCTGATCCTTATTGGGCTGGCACTTTTCCTGGGAGTATTCGTCAGGGCGGCTTCTTCTGCGGGAGCGGTTCTACTTATCCTCTACTATATAATCTTAAATGAAAAGTATTATCATAAAAATTCAGGCTTCTTTACTACTGTCTCTCATGGGGATCTGTATCCTGACATCCTGTACCCGGAACTGGAACCAATTCAGGGGCCCTGATACAAATATGATCGCATCCGGTAAAAAACTGCCCACCCGGTGGGGGGAAGATAATAATGTTAGCTGGACCTATGAAGTCAGCGGGGAAAGCTGGTCATCACCCATAGTTTGGGATAACAGGGTTTTTATTTCTTCTGCATCCCTGGTAAAAGCTGCTCCTGATAATAATGGGGAACCAGATACTTCACAACAGGGTCAGGAGGAGAGGAGCTCCCTGAAAGATTTTTACCGATGGGAATTGACCTGTTTGGACCTTGCAACAGGAGAGGAGTTATGGAAGAAGGTTGCTTTTAAAGGCAATCCCAGGATAAAGAAACACCCTGCACACAATTATGCCGGTGAATCACCTTTAACCGATGGCAAAAGGGTATATGTCTATTTTGGAATGACCGGTCTGTTTTGTTATGATATGAAGGGCGAACTGCTCTGGAAGAAGGATCTGGGGGTTTATAAAACTCTGAATGACTGGGGTACAGGAGCATCTCCTGCACTTTATAAAAACAGGCTCTATATTCAGGTTGACAATGAGGAGCAATCATTCCTGGTGGCTCTTGATACCAAAACGGGAGAAGTGGTGTGGAGAGCCGATCGTGACGAGAATACCAATTACAGCACTCCTGTAATATGGAAAAATAGAATCAGAACCGAACTTGTAGCCGGAGGTAAGAAGGCAAGAGCCTATGATCCGGAAACCGGGGAGCTATTATGGGAATTGGCCGTTGGGGGATACTACAACATTCCCTCCCCGGCTTCAAACAGAGACTTTTTGTACCTGGGCAATGAAGGACGCGGGGATACACCCGGAACCCTGCTTGCTATAAAAGCCGGGGCCGAAGGAGATATTACCCCGGTTGAGGGAGAATTGAAGAGTTCGGGTGTTGAATGGTCCATCCCGGATGCACCCCTGGGCAGACCATCTCCTTTATTGTATAATGGCCTGCTCTATCTTGTAACCACAAAGGGAGGCCAGATAACCTGCCTGAATGCAAAAACGGGTTCCTTTGTTTACCAGGAGAAGATAGAGAATTGTGCAGCCTGCTGGGCATCACCATGGCTTGCTGATGGCAAGATCTATGTCCTGGATGAGAAAGGCGTGACCACGGTCATAAAGGCAGGAAAACAATTTGAGCAATTAGCACAGTATAAACTGGACGATAAATTCTGGGCTTCCGTTGCTATGACAAAAAATACTTACCTGTTCAAGGGAACAAAAAAGCTCTATTGCATAAAGAATTAGAACGGATTGTTGATCAAATAAAACTATTTAACAGTAATCATTATCTTCATGCAATGATTGGTATTGTTGGCGGCGTCGGACCATATGCCGGATTGGACCTTCTTGGCAAAGTGTATGATAATACGATGGCGGTTAAGGATCAGGACCACCTGGATACTATATTACTATCCCTGCCTTCATCTATTGTGGACCGTACAGAATTCCTTGAAGGCGAGGTTTCAGAGAATCCGGGCTATGCCATTTCGAGGGTTTTACTCTCTCTTGAAAGAGCCGGAGCCAGAGTAGCAGGGATCCCTTGTAATACTGCTCATTCAGAACCTGTCTATAAAGTGATAATCGAAGAGTTGTTGCATGCGGGAAGCAAAATAAGATTATTGAATATGATAGGGGAAACGGTTGATTTTATTGAAAGAGAGTTGTCAGGGATCAGGAAGATAGGGATACTCTCCACCACAGGCACCTATCGAAGCGGACTCTATAAAAAGGCGCTGGAAATAGAAGGGTACAATGTGATGAGGCCTTCGCTGCATATCCAGGAATCACAAATACACCCGGCCATTTATGATGCTGATTACGGCATCAAGTCCTCTCCTGATCCTGTAAAGAAGGCAGCCCGGGAGGGTCTGATGGTTGGCTTCAGGCATCTGGCAAAACTGGGAGCTGAAGCTGTGATCCTGGGTTGTACAGAAATTCCCATTGCTTTTCCTGTGGGGAAAGTGGAAGGGATGATTACCATAGATCCCACCCTGATCCTGGCCCGGGCCCTGATCAGGGATTACTGTCCCGATAAGTTAAGACCGTATTCCTATGTGGAAGATTAAAATCATTCCGGCACTCTGTTGCATCTTAATTATCCTCAGCTCAGCCGATGCCCAGAAGAGGGGCAGGGTTCGTGAATTCGGGATTGAACCCGGTATTTTAGACCCCGGCAGATGGAATGCCATAACCGATGTAAGTGGGGTGAGGGTGGGGCATACCACACTGATAACAGGCGATTCGGTCCGGACCGGCGTTACTGTCATTCTGCCCCATGAAGGCAACATTTTCCTTGAAAAAGTCCCTGTTGCGGTCAGTGTTGGTAATGGTTTTGGAAAAGCATTGGGTTTTTCCCAGGTGATGGAGCTGGGAAACCTGGAAACAGCGGTTGTACTGACCAATACCCTGAGCGTTTTTACAGCAGCCAATGCATTGCTGGACTATACGCTCTCCACCCCCGGGAACCAGGATATCAGGTCTGTAAATCCGGTTGTCGGGGAGACCAATGATGGGTATCTGAATGATATAAGAGGACAGCATGTCAGAAAAACTGATGTCCTGAATGCGCTCAATTCTGCGGTTTCAGGACCTGTACCCGAGGGAGATGTGGGAGCCGGGACTGGCACAACCTGTCTTGGATTTAAAGGGGGTATCGGGACTTCCTCCAGGATCCTGCCACAGGAAAAGGGTGGCTATACAGTGGGAGTGCTGGTTCAGACAAACTTTGGCGGGATACTCAGCATCAACGGAGCACCGGTGGGAGAGGAGCTGAAAAACCATTATATGTCGGCGGATATACCACAGGATGCCGATGGTTCCTGTATGATCGTTATCGCTACCGATGCACCTCTTTCTGACCGGAACCTGGAGCGGCTGGCAAAAAGATCATTTCTCGCACTGGGAAGAGTCGGGTCGTTCATGTCCAACGGTAGCGGTGATTATGCCATTGCTTTTACCACCAATCCTGAATGCAGGATTCTTTATGAGGCGCAGGATCCGGTCCGGAACTTCCCGGAACTGGCGAATGATTTTATTACCCCGCTGTTCCTGGCTGCAGTTGAAGCTACCGAAGAAGCTGTCTATAATTCACTGTTCATGGCGGAGGATATGAAAGGGTATAAGGGTCACAGCATTACAGCGCTGCCTCTTGACCAGGTCATTGAAATTATGGATCGTTACAATGCGCGTTCAGCAACCGCCGGAAATTGATCCTACGGAGGATCATTAATCCGTCAAATTTTTTCTTATTGAGTTATTTTGCTTAAAATATTTACACATTAGTTAAATTTCCTATGAGACCTTATATATTATCAGAAACAAACTGGAAAATGGTCAAGGACCATGATTTTCAACTTGCCATTTTGCCCTGGGGTGCCACCGAGGCCCACAATTACCACCTCCCCTATGGTACAGATAACATGGAGACAGATGCCCTTGTTCAGGAA
>CAZIAU010000365.1:0-4151 GCA_964536755.1 uncultured Bacteroides sp.
CCCCGTCCAGGAAGAAATCCCTTTTTTCAGGGTAGAACAGCCTGAACCTGGTCAGGTTGATCTGCTGTTCATCCACTTCGGTTTGAGCGAAGTCCGTATTTACTGTAACAGCTGTCTTCAAATTGGAAGTGATGTTGTAATAGGCTTCAAATCCGGCATTTATTACCGGTTTAACCCCTTCCCCGGTTTCAGTGTAATCTGCCCCTGTAAGTCCGTAGGGAACAAGATCAAGTCCAACACCCTGGCTGATCCCTTCAAGTCCGTCCAGAATCCCTGCGTCCGATACCTGGAATCTGTATGTATCCAGGCTTGCAACCGGCCAGTAATCGGATTCTTCATTCTTCATATAGTATCTGAGCAGTTTCAAGCCCCATTTTTCCTGTTCCGGTTTAAATCCCATGGATTTAAAGGGAATGGCCATTTCAGCGTCCCAGCCTTTATCGTGTATGCTGGCCTTTCCGGTCCAGATCCCGTCCCAGGCTTTATTGAAAGCGGCCCCGTTTTCACTCACAATGGCATCCCCGATGGAACCACGGGGACCCACCTGGAACCAGTAAGCATTCCTGTGATCCAGGTAGGTATCAAGAATCACCTGGACGCGGTCGTCATTTCCCAGGCTCACATCCCTGGCCAGTTCTTTGGCTGTGATCTCACCGGGGTCCACATAGCACCGGAATGCTAAATAGAGATTATGGTTGTCATAACCGATATATGCCTCTGTCAACTCTGTTGCGGGCTGACCTTCCTGTGGTTCCCTCTGGAAAAATTGGTTTACAGGCTGGGCTTTCTTCCAAACCTCCTCATTTATGACCCCGTCAATGCGGGGAGGATTTTCGAATCTCACAGCTCTCACTCTTTCCTGTGCCACAGTATTGGCAAAGGCTAACAGGGGCAATAATATAACCAGGATCAATTTCATCAGGGGGACTCAACCGACTTTTGGGTTGCAAATTTAGTACAATTCGTTAAAAAGCGTACCCCGGCTTGCCGGGATACCCATATCACTACTATTGTTAACATTAATTTAACAGCCTGACCCTGAACTATTATGCCCCTGTTTGCATTATATGATTCCACCTTCATGATTATTTTACCAGAAAATCTTTCCGGTCCAACCGTGACTTTACCTCAGCAGGAATAAAACAGGTGGATTTGTAAAACTTAGATAGAGATGATCAGAAGAATTGGTACCGGTTCAGGCCGGTCTGCCGGGTCCCTTACCATGGGAATGCTTATTTTAATACATTTCTCACTGGCAGGACAGAAATCTCACATGGTAGGAGTCACCAATAACGTGTTTACACCAGCCGATATTACGATCAATGTGGGGGATACGGTTATCTGGACCAATACAGAGGGAACTCATAACGTCAACGGGACCACGAATTCTTTTCCTGACAATCCGGAGTCTTTTGGAAACGATGTTGGGACAGGATGGACCTTCACCCACATTTTCACAATTCCGGGAGATTACAGTTACCAGTGTGACCTTCATGTCGCTTTTGGGATGACCGGAAAACTCACTGTCACGGAAGGCGCAATAACCGGGACGGATCGGAATGTTCAGAAGAACGGTTTCACGCTGTACCCGGTTCCTGCCACCGACTTTCTGACTGTTGACCCGGACGGAGTCGTGAAATCATTTTCGGTCTGTACCATTGACGGATCACAGATCCTTGATTCAGAGGTCCGTATGGATACTGAATTTCAGCTTTCTCTGGAAGGGATCAATCCGGGGATTTACATCCTTAAAGTGGAATCTGAAAATAATGTGATCCATACCGGTCTGTTCATAAAGAAATAGGATCCTGTCAGAAGTACATAATCCTACTCCTCCACCCCGAATTTAAAAATAGTCCGGGTCACATATTTTTCTCCCGGTCGCAGAATCGTAGACGGGAATTCGGGCTGATTGGGAGAATCCGGAAAGTGCTGTGTTTCCAGGCATAATCCTGAATACTGTACATAGGTTCTGTTTCCGGAGACCAGTGATCCATCGAGAAAGTTACCCGTATAAAACTGGACGCCTGGTTCGGTAGTGTATACTTCCAGGGTCCTGCCGCTGACAGGATCCATGACTTTTGCTGCCAGTATTTTCTCATCGTCGCTTCGGTCCAGTACAAAGTTATGGTCATAGCCTACGGGATCCCCGTCAAGTTGATCAAATCTCGATCCGATCACTGCCGGTTTTCTGAAATCAAAGGGTGTTCCTTCAACATTGGCCAGTTCACCGGTTGGGATCAGCTCATCATTGACAGGAGTATATTTTGATGCATTTATATAAAGAACATGATCAAGAATGGTCCCCTCACCTGCCAGGTTAAAATAGGTATGGTTGGTAAGGTTCACAGGGGTGGCTTTGTCTGTTTCTGCCTCGTATGTGATAAATAACTGGTCCATAAGCAATTCGTAGGTAACAGTTACCTTCAGGGTGCCGGGAAATCCTTCCTCTCCGTCGGGGCTGATATAGGAGAGCTTGAGAGCGGCACGCTCATCACAGGATATCACTTCCGGCTTCCACAGGACATCATCAAATCCTTTTATCCCGCCATGAAGGGTGTTTTTGCCGTTATTGGGTGCCAGATGGTACGTTTCACCATCGAGGGTAAACTGGGCATTAGCGATCCGGTTGCCATACCGGCCGATAAGGGCTCCGAAATTCGGGTGGCCTGCCAGGTATTGTTCCAGGTTATCGAAGCCCAGTGCAATATTTCCCGGTTTCCCGTTTCTGTCGGGTGTTTGGATCTCCGTAATAATACCCCCGTAATTCATGATCTTGATCACGATCTCTTTTTCATTCCCGAGGGTATATAAATATACCGAATCTCCTTCAGGTGTGTATCCGAAAAATGATCTTTCCACTTTGCATCGGGGATTTTTCAGGTTAGTTTCATTTTCACCTTTCCCGGCTGATTTACACCCGGCAACAAGGAGCATTAAGGCAACAATGATAGTAATCCCCGGGATTAAGGGATACTTCGATAACGCAATCAAATGCTTTTCCATGATAGTTATTGGTTAAATAATTTCCAGATAAATAATTCGTATGTTCTTATTATTAATTTTTTCTTTCAAACTCAAGCCTGTCCCCTCTTATCATTTCATTGAACAGGCCCTCCTTGTAAACCAGCTTCCCGTTCACCCAGGTATGTGTAACCTGTGAATGAAAGGTTTCCCCTTCCAAAGGGGACCACCCACATTTATAAAGTATGTTTTTATGTGCAACGGACCATTCCCTGTCCATATCTACCATTACAAGATCGGCCCTGTATCCCGGCTGGATAAATCCCCTGTCTTTCACTCCAAACAGTCTGGCCGGTGCGTGACACATTTTTTCTACTACCTTTTCGACAGTTAGTTTGTTCCGGTGCACCAGCTCTAACATGGCCGTCAGGGCATGCTGTACCATGGGTCCCCCCGATGGTGATTCCATGTATTTGCTATGTTTTTCTTCGATGGTATGGGGAGCGTGATCGGTGGCAATCACATCCAGTTTGTCATTCAGCAATGCGGCTACCAGTGAATCCCGGTCAAATTCTGTCTTTACAGCCGGATTCCATTTGATCAGGGTTCCCTTGCGGTCATAATCCTTATCGTGGAACCAGAGATGGTGTATACAGACTTCGGCCGTAATCCTTTTTTTATCAAAATCTGTTCCCTGCTGGAACAGCTCAAGCTCCCTGGCCGTACTGATATGGAGTATATGCAGTCTTGAATTATATTTTCTGGCCAGTTCAACAGCCAGAGAGCTTGA
Organism: uncultured Bacteroides sp.; assembly: GCA_964536755.1. GTDB lineage: Bacteria > Bacteroidota > Bacteroidia > Bacteroidales. The sequence continues at coordinate 3,755 of CAZIAU010000365.1, forward strand.
GAGGAAACACGCCTCCTCACTTCTGATCACCGGGTGAAGTTTTACAGGGATATCCTCACCGAACCGTTCCCTCTGCACTTCCATGTTTTTACGTATGGTATTTTCATCTTCACAGTGAGTGGCAATAATTACAGGTGATTCTGCAAAGATCTTTTCCAGTGACTTTCGGTTATCCACCAGCATGTTACCGGTCGAAGATCCCATAACGACCTTCACCCCGCAATTCTTTTCGGGATCCAGCTTTTTTATCTCACTGATATTGTCATTGGTTGCTCCAAGGTAAAAGGAGTAGTTGGCCATCGAAACCTCAGCTGCCCTGTCATATTTTATTTCAAGTTCGCCAATGGTGATGGTCCGGGGTATCGTGTTTGGCATTTCCATGAATGATGTGATCCCT
>CAZIAU010000366.1:0-2962 GCA_964536755.1 uncultured Bacteroides sp.
TCTATCGCCAGCTTCAACGCCACCTGGATAAAATGCCGGTCCCGTTCCCTGAAACCAGATCAGGAGTTGAGATAGACCTGTTAAAGAAACTCTTCGATGAAGAAGAGGCGAACATAGCGTTGAAACTGAGCGCCCTTCCCGAATCTGTTGACAGGATTTACGGCCGGTTCAGGGAAGGAGAGATTTTAAAAGATCTGCTGACCTCAAAACTGAAAGACCTTTCTGACAGAGGAGTCATTGCCTCTGAAACGGATCCAAATAAAGGGCCTCTGTACAGTAAACTGCCTCTGGCTATCGGGATCTTCGAATACCAGGTTGACCGCATCACCAGAGAGGTCGCTGAAGACTTTTTTAGATATGAGGATGAGGGATTCGCAGAGGCATTGCTAAAGAGTAAAACCAAACAGATCCGCACCATTCCTGTAAACATTGAGGTTGAGCATGAATTTCTGGTCGGAACATACGACAGCGCCAGGAGCATTATCGAAAATTCTCCGGGCCCCTTTGCAGTAATGAACTGTATCTGCCGGCAGGCGAAGGAAAAAATGGGGGAACCCTGCAAACAGACCGATATTATGGAGACCTGTTTTACGCTGGGGAATTCTGCCAGTTTCATGATGGACAGGGGTGTGGCAAGAAATCTAACTAAAGAGGAAATGTTCAGTCTCATAACCCGTGCGGAACATGAAGGCATGGTTCTCCAGCCCCAGAATACAAGGGATCCGGGATTTATTTGTTGCTGCTGCGGTTGTTGTTGCGGAGTACTTACAGCTGCCAAGAAATTTCCCAATCCTGCCGGGTTCCTTCAGACCAACTTTTATGCTGAAATTGATATTGACAAATGCACGGGATGTGGTGAATGCATGGAGTTATGTCAGATGGATGCACTTATCCCTGTAAATAACCATACTGAAGTATTGAGTACTCATTGTATAGGCTGCGGGGTTTGCCTGAATGCCTGCGATTATGACGCAATCGCATTAAAGAAAACCGAAAAAGAAACTGTTCCACCCAAGGATAGCAGGGAGATGTACAAGAAAATGATCATTGATCGCTATGGTGTTTTCGGCACTCTTAATCTGTTGGGAAAGGCAGCACTCAAGAAGAAAATCTAGTATTCATCAATAAACTGTACAGACATGAAAAGAAACATTATTTTATTATTAACATTTTGTGCTGCAATGCTTGTCGCATTGCCGGCTGCCGGTCAGAGTGTAAATAAACTCACTAAAGAAGAGAAAAAAGAGGGATGGGTCCTCCTGTTCAATGGCAAAGACTTCAGCGGATGGAGACAGTGTAACGGAACTGAAATGCCGGTAAACTGGGTCATTGAAGACAATGCCATGAAGGTGTTTAAAGGCGAGGGTAAACAACCCGGCAGACCTTCAGGGGGTGATATTCTTTACGGCGAAAAGAAGTTCAAGGATTTTGAATTATCCGTTGACTGGAAGGCCAGCAAAATGGCCAACTCTGGTATCTTCTTCAACATCAGAGAGGTGCCGGGAAAACCGATCTACTATGCTGCACCGGAGATCCAGGTTCTCGACAATGTCGATGCAACCGACAACAAGGTTGCTAGTCACCTGGCCGGATCTCTGTACGATATGATCGCTGCGGATCCTGAGACGGTTAATCCTGCCGGGGAATGGAATACAATTGTCGTCCGGGTAAAAGATGGCAAAGTAACTCATACCCAGAACGGGGTTAAAGTTGTTGAATATGAATTATGGACCCCGGAATGGGATGAGCTTGTTGAAAACAGTAAGTTCAAGAATTTCCCGGGATTCACCGAGGGAATTTCCAAAGAGGGATATATAGGCCTCCAGGATCACGGTTATACCGTCTGGTTCAGGAACATTAAAATACGGGAATTGTAGAAGCCTGGACGGATTATGTTATAAGGGATCTCAATGATCACATAAATCAGAAACAACATGTTCGGTATCACAAATGAGGAGATAAAAAGCCTTATTTCGGTAACAGATTATTCAGAGGCACTTACCATAACCTCCACGAAAGAGGATGTAGTGGCAGCCTGTGACGCAGCGAAGATGTACGGTTTCCGGGCAGTTGTGGCATTTCCCCAGTATATCGGCCTCCTGGTCGATGAGTTGGAAGGAACCGGAGTTCGTGCCCAGATCCCTGTAGGCTTCCCATGCGGCGGGGCTTCAACACTTGTCAAGTGTACAGAAGCCGAGCAGGGGTTGAAAAGCGGTGCCACTGACCTGGATATGGTGATGAATATTTCAGCATTCCAGGAAGGAGACTACAACAGGGTTGCAGCTGATATTAGAGAAGTCATTACTGTGGCCAGTCCTTATAAAGTTCCTTTCAAAGTAATAATTGAGGTGGGTGTACTGACTGATGAACAGATCGTTACTGCGGCTAAACTGGTGGCGGACTGTGGAGCGGATTTTGTAAAGACATGTACGGGTTTCGGACCGGGAAGGGCCACTGTCCACAACATCAGCCTGATTAAGGGAAGCGTGGGAGAGCGTATCGGGATAAAGGCATCGGGCGGTGTGTCCTCCATTGAAGATGGAGTGGCCTTTATGAGAGCAGGTGCTACTGTGGTGGCACTTCGCCGTCAGATATTCGATCAGCTCCGGGAGCTGAACTGGCCCGTAATTGTAAAGGACTGAGCCGGGACACTGTACGGCTGGATGAGAGGAGAAACACCCGGAAGATGCTATGCTCTGTCAAATTTCTTTATTTCCTCCTTTACCAGCTCCGCTTTTATCCGGCTAATCCTCCGGTCCTGCCGGATCCCGGTAAAGTTAGAAATAACTTCAACGGGGATATCCAGTTCAAGGGCGTTTGCAATAAAAGTATTGACTGCAATTCCTGCTGTGAGTCTTTCATACAACGGAACACTCAGGACCTTATCTGCAGCTGAGAATATGCCCCGTGTTAATCCAGCCTCTTTCCCAATGATCCTTAGATATTTATTCAGTGTGACGAT
>CAZIAU010000366.1:2972-4133 GCA_964536755.1 uncultured Bacteroides sp.
CATTACGGGAAAAGCAGCATTATCACGGTAGTATTTGTTCTCATATGCCTGATAAATCCCGCGGGAATATTTGTTTGATGGTAATTTTCTGAAATTGTCCCCTTTTTTCCTGATGACTATTTCGTCCAGCCCTACATCCTCCTTCCTGAGCCTTTGTAATTCTGAAAATCGCACACCTGTAAAACAACTGAAACAAAACAGGTCTCTTGCCCTTTCCATGGACCGGTTCTCTGTAGGGAAATTCCTGATTTCCATAAGTTCGTCCCATTTTAGAAAAACAAGATCCCCGGGCTTTATCATTTCCGAAGGCAATGATTTGTAAAATTTGCGGTAATCGCGACTAATATTGTACCCCTGGTCTGTGGCCCAGTTCATAAACCAGACTATGTTATTTACTGCTTTTAAGGTAGTTGCAGGACTATACCCTCTGTCTGAATAGAACGAAATGAATTTGTCAAGAAATACCTCATCCAGGTTGGTAAATGCAATTCGAAAACCCGAGTATCCCTCAAATTCCCTGAGGTGTTTATAGATGGTTCTTACTTTTTTATGGGTTGAGACACTCCAGCGCTTACCTCCTTCCTCCATAAAGAGATAGAATACATCGAAAAAACCGCTGGAAAACTTTGGTTTCAGATTCAGAAACAGGTTTCTGAAATCCTCCTGGCTGACAGCCTCATTGGATCCCTGCAGGGAAGCCCAGACCTTTTCTGCAGTATTCCTGAGTGTTTTAAGCCAGATGTTTAGTGATTCCGACCCCGGATAACCAATTTTCACCCTTTGAAGATCAGGATCCCAGCCATGAAGGTCAATATTTATGCCGGTACCTATCATAATCCTGTTTCCCTGGAATGAGACACTCATGAAAACCGGTCGCTTCTTTACCTGGAGATTCCCTGCTTTATCCCTCCTCCTTTCAATGTAAAACCTGGTTGTCATCAATTACAATAATACCATGATTTAGAGCCAGCAAACCCATTATTTATAAACAAATACCCATAGTAATTAACCTTATAATAATTAATATTGCTTCATGAACAGGGAATTGAGGATTACCGAAGATGGTTCTCATACACTCTATGTATTTGAACTTGATGAACCTTACCACTCCATTCATGGCGCAATTCAGGAATCATTGCATGTTTTTGTCAATCAGGGTTT
>CAZIAU010000367.1:0-4132 GCA_964536755.1 uncultured Bacteroides sp.
ATATATTCCCTATTACCTTTTTTATCGGAAACACTATTTAAATATTGATTGATGGGAAGGCAGATCCATATACTCTGGACAGATGATGAAATTGACCTTCTGAAACCCTATATCATATTTCTTCAGGAGAAGGACTATAAGGTTACCACAGCAGCCAATGGAACAGATGCACTGAAGCTGGTGGAAGGGAATGATTTTGATCTGATCTTTCTCGATGAGAACATGCCGGGGATATCCGGACTTGAAACACTGGATAGAATAAAAGATATCTCACCATCCACTCCTGTGGTAATGATTACAAAGAGTGAAGAAGAAGATATTATGGATGAGGCTCTCGGGGGAAAAATATCGGACTATCTGATAAAACCGGTGAATCCGAAGCAGATACTGCTGACCATAAAAAAGAATATCGACACCAAGAGGCTTGTGACCGAAAAGACCACTTCCACATATCAATCGCAGTTCAGCCAGATAGGTATGCATATTAACACAGCCGGCACTTTTCAGGATTGGGCGGATATCTATAAGCGGCTTGTTTACTGGGAAATGGAACTTGAAAGCATTGGTACGCAGGGTATGGAGGATGTGCTTCGTCTTCAAAAGTCAGAAGCCAATATGGCTTTTTCCCGATTTATTCAAAAAAATTATGTGGACTGGTTTTCAGGTACCGGGACTGATGCTCCGCCTATGTCGCATACTCTGTTTGAAAGAAAAGTATTTCCCCTCCTGGATAAGAACAAGGTTGTTGTCCTGATTATAGATAATCTGAGGTATGACCAGTGGAAGGTCATTGAGCGGGAGATAGCAGATCTTTTCAGGACCGAAGAGGAATCGGTTATGTCAAGTATCTTGCCTACAGCGACCCATTATGCCCGGAATGCCATATTTGCAGGGATGATGCCCCTGGAGATCATGGAGCGCTATCCGGAATTCTGGATAGAAGAGACGGAAGAGGGTGGGAAAAACGCTCATGAGGAGGAACTCTGCCGGGCTCTGATGCAACAGAAGGGGATCAGGAAGTCTTTTAAATATGAAAAGATCATTAATCAGCGTTCGGGGAAAAAACTGGTTGAGAATTACAGGGATTTGCTGAATTATGATCTGACTGTCCTGGTTTATAATATTGTGGACATGTTATCCCATGCCCGTACCGAAATGGAGATGATCAGAGAACTGGCATATGATGAATCAGCATACCGGTCACTGATTCACTCCTGGTTCCAGCACTCTTATCTTTACGACCTGCTCAAACAATTGTCGCTTCATGATATAAAGCTTTTAATCTCCACTGATCACGGCGCAGTCAGGGTAACAAATCCGGTCAAGGTGGTTGGTGACAGGAAAACTTCGGTTAATCTTCGTTATAAACAGGGAAAAAATCTGAACTACAATCCAAAAGAGGTGTTCGTGATCCAGAAACCAGAGAAAGTATTCCTGCCCTGCCCTAATGTCAGCAGCAGTTATATATTTGCCATGAATACTGATTACCTTGTATATCCCAATAACTACAACCATTTCGTTAACCTGTACCGGAATACATTTCAGCATGGGGGGATTTCAATGGAGGAAATGCTGATTCCTGCTTCCATACTTTCCCCCGTACGGTAAGATGAAGACTATTTCAATACCTGCTTCCGACCAGATTGATTGGGCTGCTGAAACCTTTCTGAAGGATGTGGGGAATGTTCGTGTAATGGCATTTTCTGGTGAACTGGGGGCGGGTAAAACAACTTTTATCCAGGCGGTATGCAGGGCTCTCGGGGTAATTATGGAGGTCAACAGCCCTACATTTTCACTTGTTAATGAATATTTTACTGACGATGGCACTTCTATATTTCATTTTGATCTTTACAGGATCGACGATCCTGAAGAACTTTTTGATCTTGGCTATGAGGAGTATTTCTATTCGGGGGCCAGGTGCTTTATCGAATGGCCCGAAAAAGCGAGCCATCTGATTCCCGAAGATGCGCTGTATGTTGAAATAGTTGTACGTAACGATAATTCAAGAGAGATCATTTACTGATCCTCCCTAATATAAAATATCTTGACATTGCCTCCTTTTTGTGTTATTTTAGGCTACCCAAAATAAGTTGGAAACATGAATAAATCAGGATCATCTTCATTTAACATTCACAGGGAAGGATTGATGCCCCAGGAAGAGATGCTTGAGGTGGAGAATAAGCAGAAACAGTTGAGAATCGGTATTCCCTCCGAGGATCATTCGGTCGAAAGCAGGGTACCTATCACACCGGAGGCCGTTGAGATCCTTACCGGTCACGGACACGAGGTGATAATTCATGAAGGCGCAGGGCAGGCAGCGAATTACACCGATAATGATTATTCCGAAAAAGGAGGAATCATTACCGCAAACCGCCAGGAGGTATTTGCGACCTGTGATATACTTCTGAAGATCAGTCCGCCGAAAACAGAAGAGATTGATTGGATGAAGGAGAGGCAGATCCTTCTTTCCTCATTCCAGGACTATACCCACAGTGATGAAAGGTACATCAGGGCTCTGATGCAGAAGAGAGTTACAGCCATTGCATTTGAAAAGATCCGGGATGAACACGGTTGTTTCCCGGCTGTCAGGAGCATGAGTGCCATTGCCGGTACCACCAGTATGCTAATTGCAGCCGAGTATCTCAGCAATGTGAGAGGTGGAAAGGGTGTCATGCTGGGTGGTATTACAGGAATAACCCCCACGGAAGTGGTGATTCTCGGGGCCGGAACTGCAGCAGAGTATGCGGTCAGGGCTGCCTTGGGAGTTGGTTCGGTAGTAAAGGTTTTTGACCATTCCATACATCGGCTTCGCCGTCTGCAAAGTGAGGTAGGACAGATGATATCGACCTCCATTTTTCATCCGCAGGTCATCCTGAAGGCTTTAAGATCGACCGATGTACTTATTGGTGCCATCAGGGTGGATGATAGCCAGAATTCATATTTTATTACAGAGGATATGGTGAAGGAGATGAAAAAGGGATCCGTGGTGATAGATATCAGTATTGACCGGGGAGGATGCATCGAAACCTCCGAGTTGAGGACACAGGTTGATCCGGTTTTCGTGAAGCATGGTGTAATTCATTACTGTGTTCCGAATATTCCTTCAAGAGTTGCCCGTACAGCTTCTATTGCCATAAGCAATGTATTTGCACCTCTCATTGTAGGGATGGGAGAGCTTGGCAGCACGAGCAGACATCTGAAGGAAAATGTCGGTTTCCGGCACGGTGTATACATTTATAACGGGATATTAACCAATGACAAAATAGGCGTAAGGTTCAGCATTCCTTCCAAGGATATAGACCTTTTAATGGCAGCGTTTTGAGGATCATTTCTGTATTTTTCAGGACAGGTATGAAATTTTTTTATGAGGAATTATTGCGGAGGCTAGATGGCAGATAATCTATTGAAATACATTATCATAGCTGTAACAGGAATTGTGGCAGCAGGGTGTGAGGGAATCACGGGCCCTGAAAGAAAGGGCACGATTGACCTGAGTTCGGAAAGATTCGGTGACACCTACTACACGTATGGATATTCTTATGAATACGGGGAGTATTACAGGTTCCCTTACCAGGGGGAGCCCGAACCTGATATTATCAATGAGGGATATCGTGTACTTGTTGAGGGTAAAGTTGCCTATTTACCAGGATTCAATACCCCCGGGCGGTTAAATGGTTTTTCTCTGGCAGGGGAATATGAATCTCTTGAAAGCGCACGTGAATTCTACGATGGATTGCTCTCGGTAGACAAGGACATGCAGTTTGAAATCGTCAGTGATACGGTGGAGTTATTCCAGGTCTGGGTACAGAGGACGGTCCTGGGGAATTACGTTAAGTTACTGGTCAAAGACATCCAGACTCTTGAAGGTGAATCGGGGAACATGTACACCGTTGTGAATATGGATTATACTTACCAGCCCAATGGAAGCAACACCTTTTTGGATTAAGAGGCCCGATTTTTTTCTATCTTAGGACATGAATTTTGCTCTTGTTGGTTTTATTGTATATCTGGTGGTGATCCTGGTCGTAGGATTCATTACTTACAACAACAACAAATCCCATAATGACTTTTTTATTGCCGGGAGAAAGCTTAATCCCTGGGTAGTGGCATTTTCAGAAAGAGCTTCCGGGGA
>CAZIAU010000368.1:0-3819 GCA_964536755.1 uncultured Bacteroides sp.
TATTATACCTTTTTTGGTATCCTCCTGCTGTTTCCCGTCATATCCACTGCCAGGAACTTTTCAGGGATCAATGAGAATCTTCAGGATAAAAGAATCACTGAAGCGTTCATCAGGGCGCATATATCGCCTCAGGATTATTTTATAATCTACCCAATCTGGATGTCAGCACCCATGCCTGAAAATGCCATGGTACTGGGGGTGAGTTACTGGCATCACAGGTACCGTTCCTACCTCGACTTTGAAAGAGTTTATCCGAATATACTGACCTGGGAAGGGAGTGAAGAACCATTAATGCATATGCGTATAAAGGATGCCAATTTTGAAGAGGTGTTGCTCAGCGGAAAAGGTATTTACCTCTATTCAAAACCGGGCTGGAACTGCCCTGAACTATGCAGTTATGTTGAACATTTTGCGGAGGGAGCAGGTATACGTGTGCAGCGTGATACGGTATACTCGTTTAAACGAATTGAGGAGGATATTATCCGCTATCTCAACATTGACGGCTGGAAAAGAACAGTGGACCTGATCTGCGGATTTGAGAAGTACGATCAGGGTCAACTCTACTGCGATGATGAGAGTTTATCGCTTGCGGGAGGGTTTCTCATCCGGGAAAGAGTCTCTGCCCATGGAAATCACTCCGGGATCCTGAATGGTGAATACTCCAGAAGTCCGGCTTTCATCCTGGAAGGGATAAATAATGGAGATGTAATATCCTCATCCATAAAAAGTGATATTGCCAATGATGATACGATCGATAATATACGGATCTGGGTCGAATACGCTGATCAGGATGGGAACACCATTGTATCAGGTTCGGATCCCTCTCCCGGAATAATAGCTGATGACTGGTTTATGAGCAACCTCTTTGCTGAGATTGTATCCCAACCCATGGACAGTTCCATAAGATGCTATGTTGAATACAACGGGGACAGATCCGCCTTCATTGACGATTTCACACTGAAAGTCTACAGTCAGAAACCATAGACCGGTAAAACCCCTGCAGGCACATTTAACATTCCGAAAACTTTTTTCCAATCTCCAAATTCTTATTTTTGCGACAAATTTATTTTTAATCATAATTTCAAGATCTCAAACAATGATCAACAGCAGATTCATAATTCTCATATTCGCATCGCTGATATTAACCTCTGTTTATGAAGCACGGGCAGAAAACTGGCCAAACTGGCGCGGTCCCCGCGGAGACGGGACCAGTACTGAGACCGATCTTCCTCTTTCATGGGACTCGGTAACAAACGTAGTGTGGGAAAGCCCTGTTCCTGGAACCGGTTATTCTTCACCAATCATATGGGAGGACAGACTTTTCATTACTTCAGCACTGACCGGGACCCACGAAAAGATCCTGCTCTGTTACGACAGTAAAAGTGGCCAGCTGTTGTGGCAACGGACTGTACTCAGCTCTCCGTTTGAGATCAAACACAACGACAACAGTTATGCTTCCGGAACACCAGCTACTGACGGCAACCTGGTTTATGTTTCTTTTCTTGATGGTAAAAATGTAGTTGTAGCGGCTTACGACTTTGCCGGGAACCGGGTTTGGATCCAGCGACCAGGTAAATTTTACAGCCCGCACGGTTACAGTTGTTCACCGGTTTTATATGAAGATAAAGTAATTATTAACGGTAACAGTCAGGGTAATCCGTTTCTGGCAGCATTAAGTAAAACCGACGGACACACTATCTGGAAAATCTCGCTCGAGAACCCTTCCCACAGTTTCAGTACTCCTATTTTCAGGGAGATGGCAGGTAAAATGCAATTGATTATCCTGGGCAACAAAGAAGTTGCCTCCTATAATCCCGACGATGGATCAAAATACTGGTTTGTAAAAGGACCTTCAGAAGATTTCTGTGCCAGTCCGGTCTATAATGAAAAACACGGACTGGTACTTATAAGCAGTGCCTGGCCCAAACGAATTTTACAGGCTATCAGGCCCGATGGCAAAGGCGATGTAACCGAAAGCCATGTGGTCTGGCAATCCACGCAGGGAGCATATTATGTACCATCCCCGGTTTGCACCGATGATTATCTGTTTACAACGATGACCAATGGCAGGGTACACTGCATCGATGTTGCAACCGGCAATATTTTATGGGTGGAAGATATGGGCAGGCAATATTCTTCAGCTGTGTACGCAGACGGACTGGTTTACATGCCGAACGACGAAGGGTTGATAACCGTGATAAAACCGGGTCCGGCCTTTACTCCTGTTGCAGGCAATCGTATCGGTGAAAGAATGAACGCATCCCCTGCCATAAGCAATGGGAATATCTATCTTCGGGGAGCAAAACACCTCTTCTGCATTGGAAACCAGCTTTAGTCACCGGAAAGTCTTACCCTGATCTTACAGGTATCACTCTCCACTGTCCAGGCGGGAATACGAAGTTCAATCCGTTTTAATCCTTCAATCTGACGGTCCAGAGCCAGAGGTGCGGGATATAACGATATGACCGAAAAGGTCAGACCTGGATGAGAAAGGTTTTCCAGCTTCAGCTCCTGACCATCCTTCTTCAGCACGGCACCGCCATCCACAATTTCAATTTCTGCGGTTGTCATCAATTGCCAGGTGATCAATTCTGTCGCTTCTGAAAGTTCTATATGATCTTCTATAACCAGGGAAGCCCGGCTCTCCTTAACAAACTTCCTCCATGCATTTGCTGCCTGTCCCTCTAGGGCCGGGGACATATCAAAGGTTGCTTCCGGATGATCACCTGGCTGAAAATCCTTCAGTGTGACCAGTCCTTCCGTACTGTGCAGCTCTCCGTTTACTGAGATAGTGCTGTGTCCAAAATTGTTTTTCGTCAGCAGGGTCCATCGCTCACAATCCTGGCATCTGCCCCACAGGTCAAAACCCGTTTTCTCCAGGTCATGATAGGATTGATTGCCCGGATCGACTACCCATCTTACTCCGTTCAGCTCGAATACAAAGGACCCTCCATCCATATTGCCGTGATTTACCATTCCGCGTCCCCCTTTTCCCCCGAAATAATATTGATGAGGATCATTCTCCCCTCCGGTAAAGAATACAACCGGATTAGCTCCTTCCCCCTTCCATGCTTCGGGAACCTTCACCTCCTCCTTTTCCTCATACTGCGCAAGCCAGACCATCCCGGCCCCTGACAATCTTTTAAGTTTCCCCATTTTTTCCGGTGGAAGCAGGAAGCGCTCTTTTTCAAAGAAACTTTTATTTCCTGTTTTAGAGGCAAACCAGGCCAGGACGATATCCCCTGCCTCATCCCGTTTATCACCGCAATCTGCAAAGTTGTAATACCAGCCGGACGGGGCATTTGTGAGAGATCTGAAAATTGCGCTCTCCTTGAAAGCAGGGTATTCAAGATGTCCGAAATCGTGTCCGAAGGCACTCTCCAGCATAGCAGCTGTCACCACCGAAAACATGGTCCCATAAGCCCAGTAGGTGGATCCTTCCGGGTAAACACCGTCGGGTCCGTATGCGGCCAGCGCGTAAGGAATTCCGTCCAGTGCCCGGTGGATTGTCTTTGCTGCCAGCTCCGGATCAATTTCAGCAACAGCTATGGAGGCAGCAATCATACCCCCGTTACACACCTGGTTCCAGTTATTATCCCTGTAGGCCCAGCTTGGGTTTTCCCCATTTTCCGGCCAGCTTGGTTTGATCCCTTTTTCGATCAATGCGGATTCAGCCAGTTCAGTGGTAGAGCGGGGAAGGTCCCCGGCTGTCCAGTCAAGGGCCAATGCAACGGCCATAGACATCTCGGCAACATCCAGGAAGTGCGACGGATTCCAGTCATAAAAATTGCATACTGCTATAACTTCATCATTAATCCG
>CAZIAU010000368.1:3829-4129 GCA_964536755.1 uncultured Bacteroides sp.
ACCTTTGGATCTTTTTCAATTCTGTAAACGATCCCCAGCATATTAATTCGCCATAGCATCTCCCTCGATGTAGCGAGCAATCGTCGACCGATCAACTCACGGGTCAGTAATGGTTTCTGTTGCACTTCAGCTGCATTCAATTGAATCGCCCTGTACATATTCTGAACCACCGGATCTGTTTTCAGCTTTTTCTTCAGGAGTTTCTCAGTTTTGGAATTCAGTACCAGCCTCGGATGGGATCTACGAAGGTTTTTCTTAAGGTACTGAACTGAAACAGGATTCTCCAGTCCGGGAATCTCT
>CAZIAU010000369.1:0-4111 GCA_964536755.1 uncultured Bacteroides sp.
AAATGCTTTCCGGATAGCCTTTTTTGCTTTTCTGACAGGGCCGGGCTTGTGAACTGATTGCCTTGTAACATAATTAGTACCCGGCAATTGTGCGATCATCTCAGTGATTCTAATCGGTGGACCCATCGTTTCGCTCTTCCTGCCATAAGGGGACGTGGAGGTCTTCATTCCCTCCAGAGTCGTAGGAGCCATCTGTCCCCCGGTCATCCCGTAGATACCATTATTCACGAAAAAAATGCATATATTCTCTCCCCTGTTACATGCATGGATAGTTTCTGCGGTACCTATGGCTGCAAGGTCCCCGTCCCCCTGATAGGTAAAAACATATTTATCGGGCCACAGCCTTTTTATCCCCGTGGCAACCGCAGGTGCCCGGCCGTGAGCGGCCTGGGTAAAATCCACATCCATAAAATCATATGCCAGCACAGAACACCCCACAGGAGCAATGCCTATTGTCTCTGCCTGAATGTCCATCTCTTCCACAACCTCCATGATCAGGTGGTGAATAACTCCGTGACCACAACCGGGACAATAAGAAAGTGTCGCGTCGGTCATTAGCGGGGTACGCCTGTATACCAGGTTTTCTTCCCTGATTATCTCATCTAATTCCATTTAGAAACCTCCTATAAACTTTTCTTTAACCGCTCCCATGACATCTTCCGGTGAATGGATCTTTCCTCCCACCATTCCATAATGATAAACCGGGACTTTGCCATTTACGGCCAGTTTAACATCCTCCACCATCTGGCCCGCGCTTAACTCAACCGACATCATTCCCTTCACCCGACCGGCAAGCCTGGATATCTCGTCAGTTGGAAACGGAAACAGAGTCTGTGGTCTCAGCAATCCTAATTTCTTACCCCTGCCCCTTGCAACATCAACAACCTTCTGGCAAATACGAGCACTGGAACCATAAGCTACAAGAATGAATTCGGCATCATCACATTCAAATTTCTCAAACATTACATCTTCCTTCATGTTCCGGTACTTCTCCTGTAACTTAAGGTTATGATGATACTGCATATCAGGGTCCAGATTCAATGATGTAACGATATTTCTTTCCCTGTCGGGTGTTTTACCGGTGGTAACCCAGGATTGGTCAAATTCGGTAACCCTCTTCTTCTGTGGAGGAAGCTCAACCTTTTCCATCATCTGACCGATAAGTCCATCGGACAGGATCATCGCCGGATTCCTGTATTTGAATGCCAGTTTGAACGCCAGATCCACAAAATCTGCCATCTCCTGGACTGAGGCCGGGGCCAGCACGATCAGCCGGTAATCTCCATGCCCGCCACCCTTGGTCGCCTGGAAATAATCGGCCTGGGAAGGCTGGATGGTGCCCAATCCCGGACCACCTCTTACCACATTCACTATTAAACAGGGCAACTCGGCCCCTGCAATATAACTGATCCCTTCCTGCATAAGGCTGATCCCGGGGCTCGACGAGGAGGTCATAACCCTTTTTCCGGTACCTGCTGCACCAAAGACCATATTGATGGAGGCTATTTCACTTTCTGCCTGCAGAACTACCATGCCTGTCCTTTCCTCCGGTTTCTGAAGTGTGAGATACTCCATAACTTCTGACTGAGGTGTAATTGGATATCCAAAATAAGCATCGGCTCCGGCCCTGATAGCAGCCTCTGCAATGGCCTCATTTCCCTTCATTAATGCCAGTTCCTTCATAGAGAGGTTTATTAATTTTTTTTAACCCGGTATACGGTGATTACACCATCCGGACACACTATTGCGCAGTTGGTACATCCGGTACAATTCTCCGGGTTTTCCATATAGGCATAGTGGTAACCTTTCCCATTTACTTCTTCAGTCATTGCAATAACATCTGTGGGACAGTTCACCACGCAAACCTGGCATCCCTTGCATCTTTCAACGTCAACTACAATGGCTCCTCTTGCTTTTGCCATACTATGCTATTTTTGGATATAGTGTTCAAATTTAACAATTCTCAGTTTTCTTCCGGGTTATTGCAACAATGGTTAACCTCTTGGACCCATTTTTGGGATAAAATTTGTTATTCCGGGACAGGATGGTTTTCCCGGAAACGGATCAGGCGATTCTCCAGTACGGGGAATTGATCCCGTCTAACCTGTGACACACAGGCTCTTAACCCTTCTGTTCTGGAGCTTCCGGTAATTCCTAACGAAATAGCACTAATGCCATAGTAGAGCAGTTCCTCCACAAGCTGGGGCCCCTCCATTCCCGGATAGGAAAGTGTGAAATAAAAACCATCTGCAATGGGTTCATCATTATCCATATCATAAACGATCCTGAATCCGTACTTCTTGAACAACGATTTCATGATTGATGCTTTCTCCCCATATTCCCTTACCTCACTGATATAGTTGTAGGAACCGTCATTTACTGCTTTAAAGATGGCCGAAAGAGCAAACTGTGCTGTGTGTGAAGCTCCGGCCGAAAGAGCATATAAAGCACCGTATATCATGGCATGTCCGAATTTATCGGATGTGTAATACCGTTTGAGATCGGGATAACTGCGGTCAAGCAGTCCCGGTGAAATAATCATCACCCCAATTCTCTGGCCCGCATAGCTAAACGCTTTTGAACTTGATATCAGCAGAAGATAATTATCAGTATACCTGGCAACCGTTGGTTGGAAAGGTGGAACTCCGGGTTTAGACAGATCCTTGCGAAAATCCATTCCGAAATAGGCCAGGTCCTCAATGACGGTGATATCATATTTCATGGAAAGTTCACCAATAATTCCAAGTTCCTCCTCATTCAGACAGATCCAGGAAGGATTGTTGGGATTGGAATAGAGGATGGAGGAGTATTGCCCCTTATTGATCTCCTCTTCCATTTTTGCCTTTAATTTTGCGCCGCGGAAATCGTAGAGATCAAAAGACCCGAAAGAGTGTCCCAGTACAAGACATTGCTGCTTTTGAACAGGAAATCCCGGATCCAGGAAAAGGGTACCGGTTCGATGCTGGTCGGAACGGTTCACCACCATAAAAGCGGCCATCCCCCCCATCATGGATCCAACTGTCGGGACACAGTGCCTCGGTTCCACATCCACATCCAGGAACAACTTTATGAACCGGGATGATTCTTCTTTCAGGCTTTTTATTCCTTCAATATTCGGGTATTTCGAAGCTACTCCTTTTCTCAGGGCAATCATTTCAGCCTCTACCCCAACGAAAGTCGGATCAAGCCCCGGGACGCCCATCTCCATCCTGATAAATTCCTCCCCGGTAATCCCTTCAATATCATTTACAATTTTTACCAGTTCCCTGATGGTTGCTTTACCGGCAGGATGGATACCAAATGCATCTACGACTTCATTGACAACTTCTGCCTCGATGGGTGTGGATTTCATCTGATTAATTTAAATCAGTTGTGAAAATAGAGAATGAGAAAAAAAACAGGTGTGCCCGACAGCATATGATGGATGTGTTATACAACGCTTTTCTCTATTCGAATCCTCCCGTCCACAACTGCCAGGTTATCCCCTTTGCCCATGATAGGGTTAAGATCCAGTTCTGCAATTTCTTTGGCGTACCTGAGTATGCTGGAGAGCCTGACAATAATATCGGCAAAGGCCTGGATATCGATCCCTTCCTTTCCACGGACCCCTTTCAACATTTTATATCCCTTCAGTGATTGTATCATATTCAAGGATTCTGTCAGGGAAAGTGGGGCCAGACCCGAGGCAACATCCTTCATCACTTCCACAAATATTCCCCCGATTCCACACAGGATCACATGGCCATATGTGGGTTCATAAATGCCTCCGGCGAATAACTCAATACCTTCCACCATTGGTTGTAACAATATTCCCTGAAATCCATCGATTTTTTTCATTCGCCTGTATTGTTCAAGAAGATCAGTGTTGTTAGGGATACCGAGGGAAATACCACCCACATCAGACTTATGAATTGGTCCCACAATTTTCATGACCAGTGGAAAACCGGTTTTACCGGCCTCCTGTTCAAGGGATTTCTCTTCTTTAACAAATGATTCCTGAACCCTTGGAATACCTGCTGCATCAAGAATCCGGCATACTGATTCAGATGGAAGGAAACCATCCTCAGCTTCATCAATATGCAGAACAGTGAAATTCTAACCTCTTCGATTT
>CAZIAU010000370.1:0-4109 GCA_964536755.1 uncultured Bacteroides sp.
AGGGGTTGTTATCCAGCATGCTTTCTCCGTATTCAGCAATGGGATAAAGTGTTTCCCATGTCCGGTCCAGGTAAATATCCTGATATTTTTTCTCGTTAAATTCCCTCACCCACCCCGGAAGCGAATCTTTATAATAACTGCTGGTGATCCAGTTGCCCGTGGATTGGTCCATCCAGTATGCTCCGGCAGCTGTATGACCTGACATGAGGACCGCGGCTTGTGGATCCATGGATACTCCCACAGAACGGGACCGGAACCTGCTGATCACCTTTAATTCATCGGCCAGGGTCCGGCTCTGAATTGATACAGGTGAAAAATTGCCCGAATCGAATGGCCCTTCGACAGTGGTCACCTCCGGATCCTCAATGCTGTACATGATCTTGTTTGAGAGTCGCTCATACCAGTAATCGGAAACAATCCCGTGAGCATTGGGCTTGGCCCCTGTGGCAATGGTCGTATAACCCACCGAAGGTTCGGTGATCAGGTAGTCATACCTTGCATTCTTGCAGTTGGCACCGGTGGACGCCATCTTTTTAAATCCCCCGTCCCCGAACTTATCCCAGTAAACCGAGAGATAATCGTAACGCATTCCCGAAACCGTAATGCCCACGATCAGTTTAGGTTTCTGCGATGGGATCCGCTGACCCCATAGTCCGGTTGTGCCGGAGACCACGATCCATGCTGCTGCCAGAAATCTCAACCTCATTACAGCTCCAGCATTTCTGTGACCTGCAGATAGACATTTTCGCCGTTGAAGCCCAGCTTTTCATCCAGCACCTTGTAGGGTGCCGAGTAACCGAAGCTTTCCATCCCGAAGACCTTTCCATTCTCTCCTACCAGCGCCTGAAGGGTCACTGGCAGACCGGCGGTCATTCCAAATACCGGTATTCCTGATGGAATGACACTCTTCTGGTATGCCTGGTCCTGGTCCCTGAAGATACCTTCGGATATCACAGATACAATCCTTACCTTCAGCCCCTTTCGCTCCTTTAACAGGTTTGCGCCCGACAACAGTGTGGACACCTCCGAACCCGAAGCCACCATGATTACATCGGGGGTACCCTGACAATCAACGGCCACATAGGCACCTTTCTCTGCCTGCAGGGCATCGTTAAACCGGTCGGAACCCTCCCTGGCCGGCAGATCGGGGATCCCCTGCCTGGAGAGGATCAGTGCCGTCGGTGTGGAACTGTTTTCCAGTGCCATTTTCCATGCAACATTGGTCTCCATGGCATCGGCCGGCCTGAGGACCATCATGGAACGCCTGCCCTGATGGTTCCTGAGTTTCTCCAGCAACCTGATCTGGGCCTCCTGCTCCACGGGCTGGTGAGTGGGCCCGTCTTCCCCTACCCTGAAAGCATCGTGGGTCCACACATATTTCACCGGCAATCCCATGAGTGCTGCCAAACGGACTGCCGGTTTCATATAATCGGAGAATACGAAGAAGGTCCCGATCACCGGGATCACACCCCCGTGGAGGGCCATTCCGCTGGCTATTGCAGCCATGGTAAGTTCACTTACCCCCGCCTGAAGGAATGAACCTGAAAAATCTCCCCTGGTGAAGGCGGTAGTGGTCTTCAGGTAACTATCTGTCTTATCGCTGTTGGAAAGATCGGCCGATGCCACGATCAGGTTCTCCACCTTACCTGAAAGGGCTGCCAGAACTGCACCCGAAGCACCCCGTGTAGGGGCCCCGGCTTTCTGTTCAATGGCAGAAAAGTCGATTTCAGGGAGGGGCCCCTCCATAAATTGCCTGTATTTCAATGCCAGTCCGGGATTATCCTTTTCCCACCGTGCCTGGGCAGCTTTTTTTGCGGCAACCGCCTCCCTCTTCTCCTTCAACACTTCCTGGTATGCATCGGCCACCTCGCTGAAGATGGTAAAGGGATCCTCAGGATCACCACCCAGGTTCTTTATGGTCTTTTCGTAGGCACCACCGGCAGCGGACAGGGGCATCCCGTGGGTGGAGGTCTGTCCCTCAAAGCTGGCTCCGTTCTCATCCAATGCTCCCTTACCCATAATGGTCTTGCCAATGATCAGCGTCGGGCGCCCGGTCTCTTCCCGGGCTGCTTCCAGTGCATTGAAGATCTGGGCCGGATCATTTCCGTCAATGGAGAGCACGTGCCAGTTCCAGGCTTCATATTTTTTCGCCGTATCCTCTGCCGTCACGGCCTCTGTACGGGTGGACAGCTGGATATCATTTGAATCGTAAAACATGATCAGGTTACCCAGACCCAGGTACCCGGCAATACGGCCCGCTCCCTGGGATATCTCCTCCTGTACCCCGCCGTCTGAAATAAACGTATAGGTCTTGTGAGACATCCACTCGCCAAACCGGGCCACCAGGAACCGCTCCGCTATGGCTGCTCCCACAGCCATGGTATGACCCTGTCCCAGCGGACCTGAGGTGTTTTCCACTCCTCGACCGGGTTCCAATTCAGGGTGACCCGGTGTGGGGCTTCCCCACTGGCGAAAATTACCCAGCTCCTCGAGGCTGTAATTCCCGGTGAGGGCCAGGATTCCATAAAGCATGGGCGACATGTGGCCCGGGTCCAGGAAGAACCGGTCCCTCAGAGGCCACTCCATATTGTCGGGATCATAATTCAGGAAGTGTGAATAAAGAATCTCTGTGAAATCTGCTCCACCCATGGCACCACCGGGGTGACCCGATTTTGCTTTTTCTACCATGGCAGCTGCAAGGATGCGGATATTGTCGGCCGCTCTTTTGTGAATCTTGTTATCCATTCTGTTATTGTTAGATTATTTCCAACTGAGGTCTGTAAAAAATCGAAGCCCAAAATTACCGAAATATAACGGTGCGTCAAAATTTAATATTGTTGATAATGACCGCTTCTTTTTTCGTAATTTTGAGCCACAAATTTATTGGTATGGCTTTAAAATGCGGGATCATAGGCGTGGCTAACGTTGGCAAATCCACTCTCTTCAACTGCATGTCCAGTTCCAGGGTGGAAACATCGAGCTTTGCCTTCACTTCCAGCAAATCCAACGTGGGAGTGGTAAATGTTCCCGATCCACGGCTCTATAACCTGGAAAATTTCCAGCAGACTGAAAGGGTGGTGCCGGCTACTGTCGAAATTGTTGACATCCCCGGCCTGACAAAAGGTGCAAGTCACGGTGAAGGTGTGGGCAATAAATTCCTTTCGGATATCCGGAGTACCGATGCACTGATCCATGTGCTCAGGTGTTTCGATGACGAGCAGCTTCCGCATATTGACGGATCGGTGGATCCGGTCAGGGACATAGAAACCAT
This sequence comes from uncultured Bacteroides sp., assembly GCA_964536755.1. Classification (GTDB taxonomy): domain Bacteria; phylum Bacteroidota; class Bacteroidia; order Bacteroidales. The sequence goes on from CAZIAU010000370.1 coordinate 3,272, forward strand.
TAACCTGGAACTTCAGGTGAAGGACCTTGAATCGGTGGAAAAAAAGATGGAGAGGCTGGCAAAAATCGCCAAATCGGGAGATAAAGATGCCAGGAGGGGGGTCGGGGTTCTGGACCAGTACAGGGCCCACCTTGAGGATTTTCAGAATGTCCGTACCCTGGATGTAAGTGAACCGGACCGGAAACATGTTGAGGACCTCTTCCTGCTTACCAGCAAACCGGTGATTTATGTGTGTAATGTGGATGATTCATCGGCCACGACCGGTAATGCTTACGTGGAGAGGGTGAAAGAATTCCTTGCCGGTGAGGATACGGAAATACTGGTCCTTGCTGCCAGGCTTGAATCGGAGATCGCCGAGCTTGAGGATGAATCCGACAGGAAGGAGTTTCTTGAGGATGCCGGACTGGCAGAACCCGGTGTTAGCAAGCTGATACGTTCGGCTTATTCCATGCTGAACCTGGTCTCATTCTTTACTGTGGGGCCAAAAGAGATCAGGGCATGGACCATCCGGAGGGGTGCCCTGGCCCCTGAAGCCGCAGGGGCGATCCACAGTGATCTGCAGCGGGGATTTATCCGCGCCGAAGTAATGAAATATGATGACTTTATTTCCCTGGGATCGGAACATGCATGCAAGGAGCAGGGCAAACTTTCGGTGGAAGGGAAGAACTACGAGGTAAAAGAGGCCGATATCCTGCATATCCGGTTTAACGTGTGACCATGCGTCTGGCGGCACTCATAACCGGCCTCATGCTCATGACCGCACTGAATGCCCAGAGGAAAGGGGTGCTGTTCGATGACAGCGAGATGGACCGGAGGAAAGAAGTGCTGTTCGATGACA
>CAZIAU010000371.1:0-2304 GCA_964536755.1 uncultured Bacteroides sp.
TTCTCAAAGCTGCTTCGTAATCCCCCGCCTGGTAATAACTGTTAGCTTTCTGAAACAGGGAATCTGTGACTGCTGACAATTTTACCAACACTAACAGAAGAAATATGACCAGTTTAAACTTATTCATTATAAACTGTTTTCCAGGTTTTTAAACAGTGATACGGTATCACGGTACAATATATCAACATCGCTTTTTTCGGAAGATGGGGCAAACCGTGAAAACTCACTGGCTTCAATAATTCTGACGAACTCGTTCCTGATCTCATCGGCAACTCCCCGGGCCTCCAGTTTATCAAGAATGACATCCTTTGACAGAGCGGAAATTTCGATGCTTAATTTATCTGCAAGGTATCCCCAGATGGCCTTTCCTATCTCTTCGTAAAAATTATTATGTACACCGGTTTTTCTGAATCTTTCAGCTTTCTTCAACCGGGACCTGGCTATCTTGTTGGCCTGCCTGTTCCTAACCAGTTTTATATCAGCATTCCTTCTGGCCACGGTACGAATGAGAATAATTACCACGGTCATAATAAATATTGCAAGCAGGTAGAGCATCCAGTACCACTGCTTCCCTAGTAAAGTACTTTGCAGGGGAGTAAAAGGAACAGTCACCCTTACAATGTCCCTTATATCGGTCCCAAGATCCTCAACACTTTCCTGGAGAACGCCAGGAACATAAACATTGCCCTGTATTTCTCCTGCTTCACCTTTGATCACATTAAATGTAAACTCATCCGTGGTGGATGTGACGTATTTTTTCGTTACAGGATTGAACCAGGTAAATTTTACAGGTGCTATCCTGAACCTTCCGGCATGCCTGGCAACTATCGGGTATTCGAATGATACGGAACCATTGATTCGGTTTCCTGTTGTATTTGTATTTACTGAACGGGTAATATCATAAAGATCGTGGTCCGGTGGAAGGTTGACTTCAGGATTGCCCAACAAAGGCAGATTTCCGGTTCCCCGTATGGTTATTTTAAGGCTCAGGGCTTCATTTACAGCAACCTCATTGTCCGACAGCCTTGCATCCATTGAAAAATCACCCACACCTCCTGTAAATCCTGGTGGTGGATCAGGTGGAAGCGGCTTAACGTGGATAGTTACAGGCGGAGTGGTTAATTTCGTCGGGATTTCCTGAACCCCGTTAAAGAAAGGATCGTCAAAGAAATTATCAAATATATTATTGCTGCTGCGCCTTTGCACTCTCTGCTGTATCATCCATTCAGATTCATATGGATCAATGATCACATTGCCCGATTTTTGGGGAATCAGGATATGACGCTGGATTACCTGGGTGATGTACTGTTGTCCCCCTATATCCTCTCTTTGTGCGGTGGCATCCGGATCGAGTGAGTTCTTATAGAAACCTTCATAGGGTATATCTTTTGTGGCCGATGCGGGCCGGGTATTTACCCTTGTATATACTTTCAAACCGGAAACGAACTGTTCTCCGACATATACCTCTTTTTTTGAGGGAATCACCCGCAGAAATACCGGATCATTTGTCCCGGCCTGACCGGATGAAGTACCGGATTGTCCCTGTGTACCCTTTCCGGGTGAAGGATTAGAAGATTCACCTTCGTTTACCACAATCTGTACGTCGTTGGTCTTATATTCTTTACGGCCCACTTTAATTGTTGCTCCCGGTATAGTGTATGTGCCTTTATTGTTGGCTCGTAACACATGTGTGTAAGTAACAACCGTCTCCATTGTCATCTTCCCATTTACCCACTGTGAACTTGACGAATATGAAGAGAATGGTCCTGCAAGAACCTGGAAATCATTCAGTTTAGCCAGTATCAATTCTCCCTGTTTCGATCCCTCAATTACATACTGGAATTGCTCACCTGCCCTGACCACAGCAGGAGCTGACGCTGTAAAAACAGGTTCCTGCCCCGTAAGGAGGAAGCTCCAGAGCAAAAATGAAATAACCGGTGCAGGTGTTCTTAAATTCATGCAGTTAATATGGTCTGAATTTACCAATCCTTTTCTGTTCTGACCTTGGCCATTGCAGCTTTTTTCTTATCTACCCTGGCCTTTACGTCCTTTTCCTGTTGTTGTATGGCATTCAGCATCCTTTCAGAATCTTCCTTGGATATCTCCAGAGGTTTCGGTTGCTGGTTCTGCTGTTGTTGATCCTGATTCTGTTGTTGCTGGTCCTGGTTCTGCTGTTGTTGATCCTGATTCTGTTGTTGCTGGTCCTGGTTCTGCTGGTTCTGTTTCTGTTGATCCTGGTTTTGCTGTTCCTGTTTCTGTTGATCCTGGTTTTGCTGTTCCTGTTTCTGTTGATCCTGGTTTTGC
>CAZIAU010000371.1:2404-4106 GCA_964536755.1 uncultured Bacteroides sp.
TGTTCCTGATCCTGCAACTTCTTTTTTGCGTAAGCCAGGTTATACTTGGTATCCTGGTCAGCCGGATTCAGCCGGAGACTGTTTTTATAGGCTTCAATGCTCTGGGCATACTTTCCCTCCTCCAACAGGCTGTTTCCAATGTTATGCCAGACATGAGCCCTTGTTTCTGAGTCCACTGCATTATCTGCAAGTGATTTATATTGCTTAAATGTTTCTTCGTATTTCTCCTGTTTATACATGGCTGCACCCGTATTAAAGCCAGCTTCAAAAGATCCCTGATCTATATCTCCGGCCTTCCGGAATTGAACTTCGGCATCACTGAAGTCTCCAGCCTGATACTTCTTCATTCCCTGGCGTATGACTTTACGTTCATTCTGAGCATATAACGCTCCCGATGCAAGGATAAATGTGATGATAAGAATATACCTCATAGCTACTCCGTTTTAAAAAGGTCAAGTCGTTTTAATAAGGGATTCTTTCGGGATCTTATGAAAAATTCAATAAGCAACAGTAATAGAGCAAAACCGGCAAAATACTGAAATCTCTCTGAGAAATCAGAGAAAACCCGGGATCTGATATCGGTTCTCTGAAGTTTGTCAAGTTCATCGATCAGGCTGTTTGTCCTGTCTCCCTCAATATAGGCTCCATTGCCGGCAACAGCCACATCTGCCAATAGTTTTTCATTTAGCTTACTGACAATTACCTGGCCCTCATGGTTACGCCTGTTGGCACTGCTTCCAGGGCTGATGGGTATAGGTACACCGTTTGGGTCCCCCAATCCAACTGTGTAAACCCTGACCCCTTTCTCGCTTGCCTTTTTTGCTTCACCTATCGCATCATCTTCATGGTTTTCTCCGTCAGTAATGACAACTATAGCCTGGCTTGGAACGGTTCCTTGGCCGGACTCCTGATCCGTCAGGGTCGCAAATGACCTTACAGCCAGTTTAATGGCAGCACCGATTGCTGTCCCCTGTTTTGAGACCATTTCAGGTCCCGCGCCCGAAAGGAACATTTTTACACTGGAATAGTCATCGGTAATTGGGATCTGGGTATAGGCATCCCCGGCAAAGACTATCAAACCGACTTTATCGTTGGACATGCGGTCTACCATCCTGTTAATCATCTGCTTGGCACGCTCTAACCTTGAAGGCCTGATATCTTCAGCAAGCATGCTGTTTGATACATCCAGGGCAATAATGATCTCCCTGCCTTTCTGCTCCACCTCTTCAAGCTTTGAACCGATCCTGGGACCGGACAAGGCTATGATCAATAAGGTAGTTCCCAGGAAGAGCAAAATAAATTTCCAGTGATGGGCAGAAAATGAGGCATCCGGCATCAGATGCTCCATCAGTGGTTTATCTCCCAGGCTGGCAAAGGAACGTTTCCTGTATATATGATAAAAAATATATCCGGCGAGTATGAAAACCATGGCCAGTAAAAACCAGAGGACCTCTTTATGTGCGAATTGTATCATTCTTTAAGGTATGGTTCTGAAAAAAGTATATCTCAGGAAAATCTCAAGAATCACTAATAATAAAGCAGTAAGCAGAAATGGGAAATACTCCTCTTTCTTTTTACTGAATTGTTTCACATCCAGTCTGGTTTTTTCCATGCGATCGATTTGTTGATATATCTCTCTGAGTTTATTATTATCGGTAGCTCTGAAATATGTTCCATCGGTATTTTCCGCAATTTTCCTAAG
>CAZIAU010000372.1:0-4095 GCA_964536755.1 uncultured Bacteroides sp.
GATTGGCCCCTGCCTTTTTGTAGAGATCCATGGTAGCCTGCTGCTTCTTCATTGCATCCTCCTTCTTGGGATACCTCTCCCCTATCTCATCCACCTGGGGCTTAAGAACCCTCATCACTGCCTGGGACTTATAAGACCTGTAGGTGAGTGGAAAAAGTGCTGTTTTAAGTATCAGGGTCAACAACAGTATGATGACCCCGTAATTGTTTATCCAGCGGTTTAGCCAGTTAAAAATAGGGATAATCACATACGCGTTGATCCACCTGATCATCGGTCCTCCCACAGTTACAACACTCTCCAGGTCCATATCCCCGTATGATTTCAACGATTTAAATTTGTTAGGACCGAAATAGAGTTGCATACCCATATCCTGCTCACCTGTCCGGTTAAAAGGTATATCCAGTGACGTTGAGTATAGTTTGACATATTTGCCCGGGTGGGAAAACTTCTGCTGAAAAATATAACCGCCTTCGAAGTAATCATCTGCGATAAGGATGGTTGAAAAAAACTGGTGTGAGAATGCTACCCACTTGATCCTGGTGGTTTCTGTCACCTCCTGAATCTCCTTTTTTGATCTGGACTTGAAACTTTCCACGTCCCCCATATGATATTTGTAAAAGAGCGTGGTATACATGGACTCATTCTGGAATCCCTTCTCAAGGGATGGGGCATAGAATTTAAAATTAAATTGCATCCTGTCTGTCCGGTATTGATCCAGACCCTGAAAATGCATGTCGAAATCGAGCATGTAATCTCCTTCATATAGCTTGTATATGTATGCAATTGAAGCCGTTTCCGATATCTTCATATTCATTGTAAGCTGCTGGTAGTTGAGACCATCCTCATTGGTAAGGGATTGCACCTCCGGAGTGAAATAAAGTTCACCCGTATTGATTCCCCTGCTATTGGCAAAAAACTGGAGTGCGAAAATTGTTGAATCCCCGTCAAAAAGCAACAGGGGGAGTGAATCATAGGTCTGATAATCTTTCAATTGAACCGAATACGGCCGTCCGCCAAGGGTAGAGAAGGTCAACTTCAATATCTTGTTTTCCAGTATTACTTTCTCAGCTGTACCGATGGCGTTTTCTGCAAAATCCCCAAGCTCATCAGTCATTTTCGACATTGAAGCAGTATCCTGGTCGGCCGGTAATTCAGTGGCTGGATTTATTTCATCCGGATGATTCAAAGCTTCAGCTGCCTTTGCCTGCTCTACACGTGAAATTGAATCTAGTCTCCTTCTTTCCGCCATCTGTGCTTCGCGGGCAGGCTTATTTATGATGCTCCATGCCACAAGAAGGACTCCGACCAATGCCAGGCCTATAATTGTATTTCTGTCCATCCTCAGATTATTTATTCAGGCACAAATGTAATGGTTTAGCCTAGAAATTATTATAAATTCAGGTAAAATCGATTAGATTTCGGCCAATGACCAGAATCTGTAACAGAATGAATTATACAGCACTCTGCGTTGCAGCATTTACAAATGCTATGAAAAGGGGGTGTGGATTAAGGACTGTGCTTCTGTATTCAGGATGGAATTGTGTTCCGACAAACCACGGATGATCCTTCTGCTCCATAATCTCCACCAGTCCGCTTTCAGGATTAATTCCTGTGGATACCATGCCGTTTTTTTCAAATTCTTCAAGAAAATCGTTATTGAATTCATACCTGTGCCGGTGACGTTCACGAACCATATCAGCTTTATACGCATGGTGCACCAGCGATCCCTTTTTAAGTGCACATGCATATCCTCCTAAACGCATTGTCCCACCTTTCTCAGTCACCCCCTTCTGCTCTTCCATCAGGTCGATAACCGGGTGCTTTGTCATGTTGGTCATTTCTGTGGAATGTGCGTCCGTATAACCCAGAACATTACGTGCAAATTCGATTACGGCACATTGCAGCCCAAGGCATATCCCGAAGAATGGAACCTTTTTCTCCCTCGCATATTTCGCCGAAAGTATCTTTCCATCAATACCTCGGTCACCGAATCCGGGTGCAACGACAATACCATGGTAGCCATCCAGTTTCTCAGAAATATTCTCTGAATTTAACATCTCTGAATGAATCGGGGTAATATCTACTTTAACCCTGTTGGTTGCACCTGCATGGGTCAGGGATTCAATGATCGACTTGTAAGAATCATAAAGTTCAACATATTTTCCAACAAGCGCTATCTTTACCTCTTTTTTGGGTTTTTTCAGCTTATTTACAAATTCTTTCCAGGCCCTCAGATCGGGAGAGCCCTTGGGCGCTATCTTAAGATTTTTAAGTACCATTACATCCAGTCGTTAATCGTACATAAAAAAGGGCAATTCGTATATCGTTGATACATCAATGTAATGGATAACCGCATCCAGCTCCACATTACAGAAGAGCGCCACCTTCTTCCTGATATCTTTATCAAGTTTATGTTCAGTTCTAAGCACCAGAACGTCTGGTTGTATTCCGTTTTCCAGCAAAACCTTAACCGAGTGCTGGGTCGGTTTCGTTTTCAATTCACCCGTAGCGGACAGATATGGTACAAGTGTAAGGTGTATAAATACGGTATTCTCATCTCCAAGATCCCAGCGCAACTGCCTTACTGCTTCAATATAGGGGAGTGATTCAATATCCCCGACGGTCCCTCCTATCTCGGTAATAATAAAATCATACTCATTGGTCCTGCCGAGGAAAGTTATTCTCCGTTTTATCTCATCTGTAATATGGGGGATCACCTGGACTGTTTTTCCCAGGTAATCGCCACGCCGCTCTTTATCAATTACTGCTTGATAAATCCTTCCTGTGGTTACATTATTTGCCTGTGAGGTCCGGATATCAAGAAAGCGCTCATAATGACCAAGATCAAGGTCGGTTTCAGCACCGTCATCGGTGACATAACATTCCCCGTGTTCATAAGGATTAAGGGTTCCCGGATCAACATTGATGTATGGATCTAGCTTCTGAATAGTGACTTTATACCCCCTGGACTCAAGCAATTGTCCCAGAGATGCGGAAATAATGCCTTTGCCCAGTGATGATGTTACTCCTCCGGTTACGAAAATATACTTAGACTTACCCAAGATAAAGTAGTTTTGAGTTCGGTGGCAAAAGTAAAGATTTAATTTGCATTTTCCATATCATCAAGGATGCGGATCTTCTCCTCGAGAACTCTTATGCGTTCATGGGCCGCCTCTATCTTTTCATTGAATCCCTGTATGGTTTCTTCTGAGCTGTCCGATTGCTTGAAAAAGCCTATGTTGTTTTCCCACACACCGATATCGGCTCGCAATTGCTGCAGTTTATTCAACAATTTATCCCGTTCAAAATTAAGCTTCATTTCTGTCCTCGGAGCCTGGATCATACCGGATACCCTGTTGCGGAATCTAAAAATACTTCTCTCGGATTCATTCATACCAAGACGTTCCAAAAGCCTGTCAAGTGAAAGCCTGTACTGTTCCTTTATCCAATCCTTCTTTTCCGACGGAACATACCCGATAATATTGAACCTTTCCTGGAAATCTTCAAGGGAGACCATATCTGCCTCCCTGTCACCAGAGGGTTTGAAGTCATCCATCTCCTTCACAATTGACTCCTTGGCTTTTAGATTATCATCAAAATTAGAATCGATATCTTCAAAATACCTGGATTTGTTGTTAAAAAAAGTATCACAGGCGGTCCTGAATCTTTTCCAGAGTTTATCCGAATCCCTCCGGGGTACCGGACCAATCTCTTTCCACTGTTTCTGAAGCCGGATCAGTTCAGTGGTAGTTTCTTTCCAATCTTCGCTCAAACAGAGAGATTCAGCCTGTTCTGTTATTTCAGTCTTTAACCTGAGGTTTTCCTTCTGCTCCTCAAAGGCTTCAGAATAGAATCTGGCCTTATTTCCAAAGAAAGTGTCACATGCCTTCCGAAAACGCACATAGATTATATTATTTTCCTTCTTGGGCGCATATCCGATGGTTTTCCAAGTTTTTTGGATCTCCAGCACCGTTCTTGTTTTTTCAGCCCACGCACCATGGGAATTATAATTCTTTGCGGCGAGGGCCTCAACTTTCTCACATAGTTCAACCTTCCTGTCCAGGTTTTCGTACAGCGTTTCTTTTAACTTTATGT
>CAZIAU010000373.1:0-4093 GCA_964536755.1 uncultured Bacteroides sp.
CTTTCTATCCTGCCGGTTCGCATACCGGACCTTATAAAACGATATATAAGGTCCCAGTCATCACTCACCAGGAACAGATTGTCAGACAGCCCTTTATTCTTGATTTCTTCCCTCACATTCTCCTTTCCGTAAAAGATTCCCCTGGCACCCAGGTTCCTGGCCAGCTCAATATCCGTGGTCCTGTCACCGATTACATAGGAGCCACCCAGGTCATAACTCCCTTCCGTATAGTGTTTCAGCATCCCTGTTCCCGGTTTCCTGTCAGGAGAGGTATCACCGGGTAAAGAAGGGTCGATATGGATAGCATCAAATTCCACCCCTTCGTTCCTGAAAGCTGTCAGAAACTTTTCATGGACAACCCGGAAATCCTCTTCCGGGAAAGCGGAAGTACCCATTCCATCCTGGTTGGATACCACAACCATCTCATAATCTGTGTATTGCCTAAGTTTATAGAGGTTCCTGAAAACACCAGGCACAAACTCAAGTTTCTCCAGGGAATCCACCTGGAAATCCATAGGCGGTTCCTTGATGAGTGTACCATCTCGGTCCAGAAAAATTACTTTCTTCATTGACTGTCAGTTTTCTTAGGTTTTATCATAATCAACCAGGGCGTCGCATAATTTCCTGTTTTCATCGGTTGTTCCCACAGTAATCCGCAGGCAACCTTCACAAAGTGGCACCTTAGATCTGTCGCGCACAACTATACCCTGGTCCCTCAGAAAGGAATATACAGCTACCGGGTCCTTCATCCTGACCAGAAGGAAATTGGCATCGCTAGGATAAACCTCCTCCACAAAGGCGAGCGAATCAAGTGCAATTACCAGACGATCACGCTCCTTATGGATAGTATCTATCCATTCTTCCTTTTTACCGGATATTCTTATCTGTTTCAGTGCCTCCTGCATTGAAAGAGAATTTATGTTGTAAGGATACTTCACTTTTGAAAGATAGGTGATCAATTCAGGATGGGCAAATACCATTCCCAAGCGAATACCTGCAAGTCCCCAGGCCTTGGAAAGAGTTTGCAATACAACCAGGTTCTTCTTTTCAGGAACCAGTGAAAGCACTCCTTCCCCATTACTGAAGTCGATATAGGCTTCATCCACTATCACCATGCAGTTTACACCGTCAAGAATCTGGATAATATCCTGTCTCTCATAGGAATTGGAGGTAGGATTGTTGGGTGAACACAGAAAAATAAGCTTCGTACAATTGTCCACTTCGCTCATTACCCTGCCGGGATCCAGGCTGAAATCTTTGTTCAGTAATACCCTTCGATGTTCAATATCATTGATCATCGCGCAGACCCCATACATCCCGTACGTCGGATCAACAATGATCACGTTATCTTCCCGGGGTTCACATAATACCCTGAATAGCAAATCAATACCCTCATCACTGCCGTTTCCCAGAAAAAGGTTTTCAACCTGCTGCCCCTTCATACCGGCAATCTCCCTTTTCAACTCCATTTGTCCCGGGTCGGGATAACGGTTAAATGGACTATTATATGGATTTTCATTGGCATCAAGGAATATTGATGCAGAACCTGAATAATCATTCCTGGCTGAAGAATATGGTGCCAGTTCCCGGATGTTATCCCTTATCAGCTGACTTATTTCAACCTCGCTGTACATCATCATCGCTTTTTAACCTGATCGCTACTGCATTACTATGTGCCTGAAGATGTTCGGCCTCTGCCATGGCCATTATCGTATCTCCAATGTTATACAATCCTTCTTTTGTGATCTCCTGGAAGGTGATTTTTTTATAGAAGCTGTCCATGTTAACCCCGCTGTATGCACTGGCCCAACCAGCAGTAGGCAGGGTATGATTGGTTCCGGATGCATAATCACCAGCACTTTCGGGTGTGTAATCACCCAGGAAAACCGATCCTGCATTTTCCACCATTTCTGCAATTTCATCGTAATTTCTGGTAGCAATAATAAGGTGTTCGGGTGCATACATATTTATCATCCGGATGATATCCTCCTTATCCTTTAACAGGATCATCTTACTATTTTTCAGAGCTTCAGTTGCTATCCTTTTCCTGGGTAGCCGGCCCAGTTGCTTCTCCAGCTCGTCCTTAACCATTCCGATTATTTCTTCCGAATCGGTTATCAGTATTACCTGGCTATCAGGGCCATGTTCAGCCTGTGAAAGGAGGTCCGAAGCAATAAAGGATGCATTTGAACCGGCATCAGCAATAACCGCAAGCTCAGATGGGCCGGCAGGTATATCGATGGCCACAGTATCCCGGCTCACAATTTGTTTAGCCATGGTAACATACTGGTTCCCAGGACCAAATATCTTGTTAACTGCAGGAATGCTTTCCGTACCATGAGCCATGGCAGCTATGGCCTGAGCCCCTCCGACCCTGAAAACCCGGTCAATGCCCAGCAGATCGGCAATATACAGAATGGAGGCACTGACCTTTCCTCTCCTGTCCGGCGGTGTGCAGAGTATCACTTCAGGACAACCGGCGATTTTCGCGGGAATTCCCAGCATTAATACTGTGGACAGCAAAGGCGCTGATCCTCCGGGTACATAAATTCCGACCCTGCTGATGGGAACCGGTTTTTGCCAGCACTTCACCCCTGATGTGGTAACGATTGTCTCCCAATTATGAATCTGTTTCTGGTGAAACTTCTTTATATTCCGGTGTGCATCTTTTATGGCTATTTTCAGGGTTTCACTTACCTCTTTTACCGCAATCTTTATCTCATCTGACGGAACTTCCAGTGAATCAATTTCAATCCCGTCAAATTCTTTAGTAAATGATCGCACAGCCCGGTCCCCCTGTTCAGCCACAACACTAATAATTCTTTTAACCTGGCCCTCTAATACCGGCTGGTCCTTAACAGGCCTTTGTAACAGGTCTGACCAGCTGGAACTATGCGGATAACGAAAAGCTTTCATCTGAAGTCATTTTTTAACTTAAAGTACCTGGTTGTTATACGATCATCTTCTCTATGGGGATAACGAGGATTCCCTGGGCCCCCAGTTCCCGAAGGTTGTCGATTACCTCCCAGAATGTTTTTTCACTCAACACAGAATGCACCGAACTCCATCCCTCTTCCGCCAGGGGCATAACCGTCGGACTCTTCATGCCTGGGATCACATCGATTATCTCCTGCAGGCGGTTATTGGGTGCATTCAGTAAAATATACTTGTTATTGGAGGCAGCCAGTACACTGCGGATCCTGAATAAGAGATCTTCCAGCAATCCTTTCTCAGCATCATCCAGCTTCTGGTTTGAAATAACGACCGCCTCAGACCTCATAACCGTCTCAACCTCCTTTAAACCATTACTAATGAGAGTACTGCCTGAACTTACAATGTCAAAAATCGCATCAGCAATCCCTATGGAGGGAGCCAGTTCCACCGAACCGCTGAGTATATGGACATCGGCTTTGATCCCGTGTTCACCCAGGTATTTGTCCAGTATAACAGGGTAAGAGGTGGCAATCCTCTTGCCATTAAGATCTTCAGGGCCGTTGTATGAATCGGTCTTTGGAATAGCTACCGATAACCTGCACCTGGAATATCCAAGCCTTTCCACCAGGTCTACTGCACACCCCTTTTCAGCATACTCATTTTCTCCCACAATACCAATGTGAGCCACTCCATCCTCAACATACTGAGGGATATCATCATCCCTGAGATAAATGACTTCAAGAGGAAAGGAGCTGGCAATGGAATGCAGTTTCCGGGACCCGTTATTCAGAAAAATTCCCGCTTCTTTAAGCAGATCCAGTGACTTTTCACTGAGTCGGCCTGACTTCTGAATTGCTATTCTGAGTTTTTCCATATCAACTATATTTAACAAAAAAAGGTCTGCAGTACCTGCAAACCTGACAAAATCACTTTCGGATTACACTGAACTGCAAAGGGTCACAAACCACTCATATGGTGATGATGATAAGCCCGATGATGCATGTAAGTCCTCATTTTTGCTAAAATGTCCTGCAATATTAAATAATAATTTGATAACCACAAGTGAATTGGTTGAATAAAATAATAGCAGAATGACTATATATCCTTTAGCAGTATATTGGAAGGTGATTCCCTGATAGAGTGTAAAATGTGCTCGTGG
>CAZIAU010000374.1:0-4077 GCA_964536755.1 uncultured Bacteroides sp.
CTCGCACGAAAAGTTCACAATAAGGATCATTGCAAACAGTATGATTTTCTTAATATGTAGCATCGTATTTTTCATCACCATAGATATTTACAATTGAACCTGCAGACCAAATGATACCGATTTTATAGGGGGATGCACGCTGTCCGAAGTCGCACCCGATGACGGATCCGGCCGCTCCGGATCCAGCCCCCTGTAATTAGTCAGTGTGAACGCATTGATCATATTCATATATACGCGGAGTTTGTTCACAAAGATCTTGCGGGTGACCCCGGATGGAAAGGTATATCCCACTGTAAGCTCCTTGCCTCTCAAGAAGGAAATGTCCTCGATAAAATAATCAGACATAGGCAACTTCATGGACTGAAGCGTCACCCTCGGGAAATAGGTGTCCTGATTTTCCGGTCTCCAGCGGTCCATGAAGAAGACCGGACGGTTTTTTACGCTCCTGAAATCTCCCCTGAACAGGTTGTCCAGGGTAGAGGTCTCTGCACCATACACGCCCTGGAGTAGCATGGAAAAATCGAATCCTTTGTATTCCAGCCCCACGTTGAATGCAAAGACAAAATCGGGATGGGGACTGCCTATGATAACCCTGTCTTCTGCACCGATCACATCGTCACCGTTCTGATCCTTGTACCAGAGATCCCCGGCCCCGATGGTAACCAGCTGGGTGGGCAGATTATCGCTGTCAATATCCTCCTGGGTGGCAATCCCGCCACTCTCGTACCCCAGGTATGAATTGATGGCTTCACCTTCCATCCAGACATATTTCGGACTTGACGTGTTCTTATCATAGTCAAAATAATACGGGGTGTCACTGTTGAGGAATTCAATTTCATTAGTATATCCCGACATATTCAGACCGACATTCATCATCAGCTGTCCGGCTATTCCTTTGCGCCAGATCAGATTAAAATCCCATCCGATGTTCCGGATCTGGGCAATGTTCTTGTAGGGCCCGCTTCCCACACCTGTGGTAGAGGGAACGCTGATCCTTATCAAAGCATCCTTGGTTAGTTTATTATAGACATCCAGGGACCCTGAGAACATGCTTAAAAAGCCGAAGTCGACTCCCGCGTTATACTGGGTGGTCGTCTCCCAGGAGATCTCCTTGTTCGCAAGTGAAGAGATTCCTGCAACGCTTACAACCTGATCCCCGATGGGGTAAATTCCGGAGATATCCAGTATGTCACTTGCTGCATAGGTGGCAATGCTCTGGTTCCCAAGATTTCCGTAGGATAATCTCAGCTTCAGCAGATCAATGACGGACCAGTTTTCAGCAAAACTCTCCTGAGTAATCCTCCACGCTGCAGATGCAGATGGAAACAATCCCCACTGGTGTCCCTGGTCAAACCTGGACGATCCGTCGTAACGCAGGTTAAATTCCAGCAGGTAACGCTCATTGAAATTGTAATTGAGACGTCCGAAAAATGAAGCGAGGGCCACATCATACGCATTACTGCTGTTGGTCATGGTGGAGGCATCTCCGAGGATCAGTTCAGGTTGAAAATTGTTCAGCAGGTTGGACCGGGATGCACTGAAAGACGTGACTAAATAATCTTCGAAAGACCCCCCGGCAAGGAAGGTAAAATGATTTCTTGCCCCCACCGAAAGATCATAACTCAACGTGGCATTCCCAAAATGGGATTCACGTTTATGATTGGAATCCTGGAGTGCTGATAAACTTGCCCCGACCGTACCCTTGATCACATCGTATGCTTCGAAATACGGACTGAACTGCTTTCCTTCCGTATTAGCAGTAATCAGGGTATATTCCATGTTGAATTTCAGGTTTTCAACCGGTTCAATGTTCGCCCCTATAGTCCCCAGGATCTCGTCTCTGAGGGTCCGGTTGAATGCTCCAAGCTTAAAAGCCTGGATCTCAGAAGCCTCACCGGCATAATACCCGTTGGGAAAATAATACCCTGTCCAGGGCATTTCGGTCCAGTGACCTGCCCCGTCATCTGAACCGCGATCATAATCATCCCTTACATAGCGCAAACGTGCGTACAGGTTAAGCTTATCATTGATCAGGTAAATGTTGTGCTTAAACAGCGCATTATAAGTGGTATTCCAGTTTCCCACCCGTTTGACACCGTCCTGGTCCTGGTACCCAAGGCTGAAAAAGGTGGAGCTGTTTTCGCCTCCGGATTGCAGGCTCAGGTAGTGTTTCTGGACATGGCCCCTTCCAAAGTAGAGCTTTGCAAAATCAACATCCTGGTAATAGCCGGCATCGGAATTGAAGAGAGCCAGTTGCTCCCCGGTAAGGTTGTCCGGGAAATCAATATCATCAACATGGATGGCATTCATATATCCTTCCAGTTCCTCTTCACTGAAATAGGGTGAAAGCCCGTCGTTGGTGAATGCCTCATTATAAAGGGTAGCATGTTGGTAGGCATTCAGCATGTCCGGCAGGTTGGTTACCTCTGAAATACCATAATAGGTATTGTATTTTACCTGGAGTTTCTGATTTTTCTTGCCCGATTTTGTGGTGATCAGAATAACCCCGTTGGCGGCCCGGCTCCCATAGATGGCCGCGGAAGCGGCGTCTTTGAGAACGGATATACTTTGAATATCCATCGGGTCCACATTGTTCATGTTCGAGGCAATACCATCAACAAGAATAAGCGGCGCCTGTCCGGCATTCAGCGTTCCCATCCCCCTCACCCGTATGCTGGCATTATCCACACCGGCTTCCCCCGAACTCTGGGTCACAAATACACCCGAACCCTTTCCCTGAAGGATCGAGCTTGTATTGGTATAGGCATTCGTTTCCAGACCTTCTGTATCAACCGTTACGACGGAACCGGTCAGGTTTACCTTCCGCTGGGTGGCATATCCGACAGCAACCACTTCATCAATACCGATCACGTCCGGCACCATCACAATATCCAGGGTGGTCCGGTCCGTGACCGGGACTTCCTTGGTGATCATTCCAACGAACGAGAACACCAGGACACTTCCCGCTGCCACATTTCCAAGCATGAATTTTCCATCGAGATCGGTGATCGTCCCCTGGGTGGTTCCCCTGAGCCTGACCGTGACCCCCATCAGGGGCTGTCCTGCTTCATCGGTGACGGTTCCCGAATAGGTTTCGGCCTGAAATGTACCGATATCCACAGGTGTCAGTACTATGTACCTGTCCCTGATCACCACATCGACCTCATCAGGATCGAATAACCCGGCCAGTACGTCCTCAACATTTGCATTTCTGACGGATAAATCCACATTCCGGGTAACGTCGATCAACTCACTGTTATACAGGAAATAGAAATCACTCTGCTCTTCAATCTGGGTGAGCACTTCCTTGACCGTGGCTCCTCTCGCCTTCAGGTTGAAATGGACCGTCTGTGAATAACTTCCCGTAGCAAATACCTGGAAAGCGCTGATCATTAAGATTATTGCCGTGTTACGCATTATCCTGAATATTTTTCGGTGTGCACAAAAGTATGCACACACTAATTGAGTGATTTTTTTCATAAAATCAATGTTTTTGTTATCATTTATCGGACATTAATTCCAGATGCAATCAGCTGAAGGGGGTGTTGGCGCACCTGCTTCTGTTATCCCCGTGGGGGCGGATGCCATCAAGATAGAATGGCATCCGCAATACCGGGGTTTTTCATCAGCGGTTCAGGTTATTGCAGCAACAACTTCATGAAAGCGGTCGAGCGACCCATTTGTGCACGGCAATAGTAGAGTCCGGGTGGCAGATCATCCGCGGAGAATCTGAGGGTATGCTTTCCTGGTACCTGGACACCATTGAACAGGCGCTGGACTTGCTTACCGGCGATGTCGAATATATCTATACTGACGTTTGCCAGGTTTCCAACTTCGTAGGATATGGTGGTTTCCTCGGTAAAAGGATTCGGGTATGCAAAAAGGCTTTCATTAAATGTAGATTGCATTTCCCGTTCCGAAATGGCAGTTATTCCGGACAGCAATCCTGGTAGCTCGGTTCCCTCACCGGGCGCATATGCCCCGGTAGAGTCATAGGCTATCCAGTCATAATAACTTCCACTCATGGGGTCGGTGTTGGCATCGCCAACTATGATCAGGGAGTTACCCGAAGTCTTT
>CAZIAU010000375.1:0-4074 GCA_964536755.1 uncultured Bacteroides sp.
ATACGATGTTGTATTTACGCATTATAAACAGGAGAAAAAAATAAGTCATGAATATAACGATTAAAGACCAAAGATTAGCGAGTCTGCTCGCTAATCTTTGAAGGGCTTGAAAGTAATCGCTATAAAATGGGTAAATTATCCCGGTAATTATTCACTGTTAGCATCAAACAGGTCCCAGAAGATCTTGGTGAGAACCCCATCTCCGCCGATGGCCTCTGAAGCTATGGCATAATTTACATCGTTCAGTGTCTGTTCGTTGACCGGGAAGGTAAATCTTACCGGAATATCGGTTACTGCCACAATATCCCCGTTGGTTGGAGTAATATTCAACACGGGATAATCGAGCCTTCTCCAGGTCGTATAGCCAAGGAATCCGTTTATATAAGAGGCGATCCAGGATTGGTACGCTATTTTACGTTTCCAGTCACCGGTTGCGGTAGCATATGCTACACCGGGAAAGGCCAGGTATGTATTAACCTCTTCCTGCGATCCTCCCCACCAGAGGATCGATTCTGTAATTGCTGCATTATACGCTTCTTCAATTGTCATATCCACATTGAAACCCCTTGCTGCTGCTTCAGCAAGATAAAACAACACCTCTGAGTAGGTCATGATCAGGCCATTAAAGCCAGGATCTAAAATAGAGGCTGCTACCTGGGCATGAGTGGCGTATCCACTGGCTGTACCATAGGCTCCGCCAACCCAGGTTTTGATTCCTGCTGACGAATCAGAGGCAGGAACGGTAAACGGACCTTCAATAAATGTCTCTGTATAACCTGCCGATCCGTCCGGATAAAACAGGATAGTATTTTCATCCTCTTCAAGTACCACATCCATTTTCGATCCGGTTGCTGTATCGCGGGGAAATGGAAGAGGTTGAATAGAAGCGGGATTAAAAAAGTCATCCAGACGGGGATCATTGAGTCCGGCCATTATATCCACAAGGGTATTGGCACCGACAAAATCCTTCCTCCCTGTTACAACCAGTTCTGCATGGATCTGGTTGTAATTCGGGGCTGCCCCCTGATAGGGAAACAATGCCTCATCAGAAGCAGAAGTGAAAATTCCCGCCGATACTGCAGCTTCAACGGTGGATTTGGCCTTTGACGTATTCACATCAGAGAGGTGGATGCCAATCTTCAGTTTCTCAGTATTCGCAAACCTGATCCAGTTTTCCACATTTCCATTATAAATCAGGTCGGCCGAACCATAGCTTCCGGCAGAAGCATCCAGACCGCTGACTGCTTCATCTAATCTAACAATCAGGTCGTTGTAAATATCCACACCCATATCGTAAGTCGGATAAACATTACCGATATCCAACGCTTCAGTATAGGGAACAGCTCCGAAAATATCAACCAGTCTCTGGTATACGAAAACCTTTACAATCTCGATAATATGAAGTTTGTTGGCCTTTACACTGACATCTTCGTCGTTCATAGTTTCTTCTTCACTGATAATCTTGGCCGCTTCATCAAGGTCTTTAAGTACATCCCTGTATAAGTATCTGAATATCTGCTCCGATTGGCCCCGTTCAACAATATCATAATTAGCTTCATCAGTATAGGTGGTTTCATTCCAGTATTGTGCCCATATCTCAAAGATATTCCTGTTCACATCTGGAGTACTCATCTGATCGGCCAGATTCTTCAGTGCATTACTGAATAGTGCTTCACCCGCAACTTCTGCAGGATTTCTCTTATCCGTATTGAGATCCTCGAAGTTTTTTGTACATGAGGATATTATAATAATCAATAGCAGATATACTGTATTTATATATTTCATGATTTCCAGCTTTAAAATTGTAGGTTTAGACTAAATCCGAAATTGCGTGTTGTTGGCATAACACCACTCTGCCATCCCTGGATGTTTCCTGCTCCCTGGCTTGCTTCCGGATCAGCATGTGGAAGATCTTTTTTGATGATCCAGAGATTGGAACCAACAAAGCTGATCGAAGCACCATAAAGAGGTGTTTTGTTCATTATTTCTCTGGGCAAATCGTACGATAGTACAAGTTCTCTCAGCTTGATATAGGTAGCATCATACACAAATCTTGCATGCGGGCTGCTTACCCACCCTTCTGCAAATATGTCCGATTCGATCCTGATATCATTGAGGGTTCCGTCTTCAAGTACACCGGGAAGTATAATACCTCCTCCATCCTCTACCGGGTCACGCTGAGGATTTCCCAGGTCATTGTTGCCTGCGGTTTCTTCATAGAGTCCGGTACCAATTCCATACCAGTTGTCAAGAGAGAATATACTGCCTCCCTGCTGCCAGTCTACCAGGAAGCTGAGGGTAAGTTCCTTATACCTTAAGCTGTTGTTAATACCTCCAATCCAGTCCGGATTCACTGTCCCAAGCACCTGATCGGATGTAGCTGTCCGTTCATATTCACCTGTGGAAGAGACAATGGGCTCTCCGTTTTCATGGTAGACATAATCCCTGCCGGTAATGGTACCGTAAGGTTCTCCCACCCTGGCATTTATCTTCACAGCCTGCAGGTCGCCAAGAACCAGGTTTTGAACCTCATTGCCTGCTGCATCTGTAAACAGGGATACAACCTGATTTGCGTTCCTGGCCCAGTTGACCGAAATATCCCAACTGAAATTCAATGTTCTGACCGGCGTAAATAAGGCAGCAATTTCGATACCTTTATTCTCAATTTCACCTGCATTCACCCAGGTTCTCTGGTATCCTGTGGTAAATGAGACGTCCACCGGCATCAGCTGATTGATAGTATTTGTTTTGTAAAGGGCGAAATCCACTCCCAACCTGTTCTGGAACATTCTCATCTCCAGACCTGACTCTACACTCCTGGTCTTTTCAGGCAGGAGGTCAGCATTATTCTTTGTAGGATTGACAGAAGCCATTGTGTTCCCTCTGAAAGGCGCAATCCCATCGTATGTGTCAAGTATACTTCTTGAGGGAGCACTGTTACCCACTTCGGCATAATTTATCCGCAGTTTTCCAAGTTGAAGCCAGTCAGAATCGATCAGGTTGTTAAACAGGAAGCTTCCTGACACCGAAGGATAGAAATATGAGTTATTCTCAAGCGGCAAAGTGGATGAGACATCTCTCCTCAAGGTACCGTCCAGATAAAACAGTTTGCTGAAACCCAGTGAAACGCTGCCAAAAATCCCGTTTACCCCTATCTGGTCAAGACGTTCATCCGGGGGTAACAAAGGGGCGGAACTGTTGCTGAGTGAATACAAACCGGGTACCGCAAGTCCCCCATTGGTAGCTGCAAATACTGATTCTATGTCACGTCTGCGAATATTTGTTCCCAACAAAGCTGACAGGTTGATGGATTCAGTCAGATCTTTACTGAAATTAAGAAGGAAGTCGACGTTAGTTTCAATGAACGAACGGTCAAACCTGGAATATCCAGAGGTAACGTCCTGCCTGGGGAATCCTGTACCGAATTCCGCAGATGTGGATCCAACTGCTCTTCTCTCCTCCTGCTTGTCCATGTACATATCAGCCGAGACCCGTCCCATGAGGCTCAGGTACCTGGTGATCTTCCAGTCGGCCTGAACATAACCAATCAGCCTGGTTCTGTTATCTTCCGGATAGTTCTCATATACAGTCCAGTAAGGATTGTCCCAGAATATGGGTGTAAGATCATTCCATGCATTGGGATTCCATGATACATTACGCCCTGTTTCCTCATATAATTCCTGTTGCTGAAGAAGATCGACATTTAC
Source organism: uncultured Bacteroides sp. (assembly GCA_964536755.1). Taxonomy (GTDB): domain Bacteria; phylum Bacteroidota; class Bacteroidia; order Bacteroidales. The sequence goes on from CAZIAU010000375.1 coordinate 3,708, forward strand.
CTGAAACCACTGGCGGAACATTGACATTATGTTACCGCTGTAACCGGTACTATTGCGTCCCCTGGTGTATGTATTTACAAAATTAGCTGAGGTTGAAACCTTTAAATTCTTAAGAATATTATAGGATCCGTTGAAATTGAAATTGTGCCTTTTCATCTGACTGTTGGGGTATATGCCATTTATATCCTTATTGGCATATGCCATCCTGTAGGTCGCTTTATCGCTGCCACCGCTAATATCAATGCTGTTGGTGAGACTAACTGAATTCTCAAAGAATGATAGCGGACCATTTTCTGCAGGCAGATAGGGAGTTGGTTTTCCGAAATTTTCCGACTCTGGGACCCAGGCATCGTACTGCCATACCAGT
>CAZIAU010000376.1:0-4063 GCA_964536755.1 uncultured Bacteroides sp.
ATTCTTCCTGACCAATCTCCCCCACTGCTCTCTCATCATAGATATGTTCCTGGTTTGTATAATAGCTACCGTGATTCACAGCCCACACCCGGTTGGCAGGATCAAGGTTGAAAGCTGTCCTTTCGTCCGTAAGCCTGAAGTTGCCAAATCCGGATCCGTCATTGAAGCTGAACCTGAATGCAATCCCGTCGTTGAAAATCCGTATGACCCAATCGAGATACCTGGCATCCTTCTTACGTTCACTAACACGGTATACATATTCATTATAATGATCCCGGACGACTTCAGTCTTACCCCACAAAGGTCTCCAGGTTTGATCCACGCCCCTCTTTTCAACCAGCTTCAGATCTAGGCTTCCGCCGAATAGTGGCTGGTCCCGGAAAAGAAGTTCAATCCCGGATGGCTTCAGCAACAGTTGATCGTTCTTAAAAACCGAATACAGGAAGGAATCGCCGGTTTCTCCACCCAGTTCCACGCGGATCGATCCATCGGGAGAAACCGGTGAATCCGGACCCGCAGAGCAGGAATTTAACAGAGAAGCGACTGCAATAATTGAAGGTAAAAGGAGTCTCATGAGAATCAGGTTTTGGAATTTAATGGCTAAATTAAAAAAATAAATAGTGATATTTATAATTCCAAAAAAGGAAGATCCGGATGATGGAGAATGACTGGAAAAAACGTCTGGGAGTGGTATATTCAACCGATCCTGATTATCAATTTGAAAGCGGTGAAGAGTCCCGGCCTGATACCCGGCCTCCCGGTAAACAAACCCTCTATGTAAGGCTGGACCGGAAGGGGCGGAAAGGAAAAACAGTAACCCTGGTGGATGGTTTTATTGGAAGCACAGAGGACCTGAAAACACTGGGAAAAGAGCTTAAAAGCAAATGCGGTGTCGGAGGCTCGGTAAAAGATGACGGGATCATTCTTCAGGGCGATTTCAGGGATCGGGTCATTTCGCTCTTAACAGAAAAAGGTTATCATGTAAAACGTTCGGGGGGGTAGAATGAGTTTCCCAAGAATAAGTGTATCGCTGGCAACGGGACTTATCCTGTGGATGGGATGGAACACACATCTCTATTCCCAAACCGATAGTTTGTTCCTCCCTTCAGATACTTCCTATTTCAAATCCGGGAATGATGATTGGAACCTGGTTGAATCCGTACTGAAAGGCGATGCAGCCAATGTTCTGCTCCTGCTGAAGAGGGGGGCTGATCCCAATGCCAATGCTGAGGGAGGAATGACATCCCTCATGTACGCTGCTGAAGCCGGGGATACCATGCTGGTGAAGCTCCTGGTTCTGAATGGAGCCGATACTGAACTGACCCGGGTGGAAAACACCACCCCTTTAATGGTAGCAGTTCTCAACCGGCATTTTGAGGTTGCTCAGTACCTGTTGCAGAAAGGGGCAAATCCCGATCATCAGGACGATTATAAAGGGAGTGCCCTTCTCTATGCAGCTGCCATGAATGAATACCGTATGGCTGACATGTTACTGTTTTACGGTGCAAGCGATACCATAAGGGACAGGGACGGGAATGATGCCCTGATGACAGCTGTATTCTTCGGGAATATTGAAACAGCTGATGTTCTTCTTCAGAACGGGATACCGCCGGACACCAGGGATAATAAGCGGAACACTCCTTTGATGATAGCTTCTCAACAGGGAAACCTGGATATGATCCCCCTCCTGCTGGAATATGACGCGGGTATTGATTCTGTAAATAACAAGAATTTTACACCACTGGGTCATGCCATACTCTATCGGCGCGACAGTACGGCCTTGCTCCTGGTGGACAGTGGAGCCAATGTTCATCATATGATTGATAAAAACCTCAATCTTTATGACCTGGCAGCTATGCAAAACAATAAAACAATCCTGAAACTGCTGAAGGAAAAGGGTGCAGGGCCTATTAAAAGGCCCTATTTTTCCGAATTTAACATAAGCTGGGGCAATTCATACAATTCAGGTGAATATATGATGCAAAACCGGGTTTCATGGGTAGACGGGAAATTCGGGTTTTTTGTTGAAACAGGATTTGACTTCCGTCCGTCACCTCTCAAGATACAGATTAATCAAAATGACAACCTGATTTACCAGTACCGGGAGCACAGGCCGGCTTGGGTACACGGAATAGGGAAACACTTTAAGATTTACAGTGATCGGCAGGGGTATGAATACGGGGTTTACGCCGGACTACTCGGCATGTTGTCAGTGCCCTCATACCGGGGATTAAGTGAAAAGCCCGGGGTTGAGTATAACCATATCCCTTCTGCAGGCTTTTTTTTCCGTGGAAAATATGCAGGGATAAGGGCAGGGACCGAACGGTACGACTTCGGGACGCTCTACGAGAAAGCATGGAAAATGAATATAACCCTATACGCAAGGATACCATACAGGCATACATATAATGTTTACAAGGATATTCAATATTAAACAGAGGGGAGCATTAATACCGGTATCACTGGTCACCTTTGCATTTCTGCTGCTGGCGGGACAATTTGCGGGGTGCGAACCGGAGGACTGGACAATCCAGACCGACTGTGGTCAGTGTTACGACTATGAACCGGACAGCGCCAGGCTGATCGTATATGTAACCATTAATGATGAATATGATTCTGTACCCCTGACATTTTACAGGGGCTCTGTTGAGGATAGCATCATTGACTGGCAGGATACCGCCACCACCGAAAAGTTTTATCTCTTTTCGGAAATGGACAGGGAATATAGTGTCAGGGCCACCTATCGATCCGGGGATAAAACTATAATCGCTTTTGACCAGGACAAAATGAGGCTTTCAGACAACGGTGAAGAGTGCGGTTATCCCTGTTATATAGTGAAAGGTGGGATTTTCGATGTAACCCTGGCCGAGTAGGTCTAATTTGAGATCACAAGGGGCATTGCATAACCGGTGTCAGTTATTTTTACAATGTATTACCCGGGCGGGAGGTGTGCTGGAACAAATATTTTTTCTTTACCCTTTTCTATCCTGTGGGTTTCCTGAATCGTTCCAAAGCTATTGATAACAGATAATTCAAGATCCGATAGTGCCGGCAGAGTCATCAGCAGGTAAAATCCATCCATCGCAGGATTGGGATATATCAGGAATACTCTTCCCGTAATCGAGGGATCAGAATTAAGCGATCGCCAGTGGATCATGCCTCTGACCTCATTATTGGAAAGCAGACTGTCGGGGGTTACAGACCTGATTATATAATTATAGTTACCTGAAGAAAGGTCCCCACCGGCAGTGTCGATCAATCTGAATCTTTCCAGGGTCAACTCCCCGGGCCCTAAATTCACGCCCACTGAACCTTTATTCCATATTGAATCATTAATAATTATCTCGAAGAACAGGGAATCCATATAAATATTCCCTTGGTTTTCAACACTTACGAAGGCATCAGTATACACTCCATCAACCTCATCAAGTCCGGTAAGATCCAGAGATATATCCGGATAACCGTAATGATCCACCCTTTTATCAACTGAATCATTATCGCTGTAATGGTCAGTTCCGGATGAGATCCATGCAGTGAATTGATATGTTTCCAGGCCGGAAAGGTCAAATGTTTCCTTGAAGGAGTGATCCATGCTTCGCCAGGGTGGAATAGAGTAATTGACTGTATCTGTATAATGGGTAATCCCATCCAGAGAGATATGTGCCGTGAATCCATATATTGTATCCATGCCGGAATTGCTCACCCGGATCCGGGCTTCCTCATTTTCTTTCAGCCATGGTCCGGATACGGGATCCAGTATCTCTGAAAGAGTAAGATCGAACTGGCGAAATGCCGACTCAGGAAATACGATATCGTCGATCCATACGGCGTCTTCACCCCTGCTGTAGAACTGGTCCTTGAGGTAAACCCAGCTAACAGTGTGATTTCCAGGATTAAGGATGTAATCGTATCTGTCCCACTCCTGTTCCCCCGACCAGCTTTGAACCAGGACAGAGTCCAGATAAAACCTCAGACAGTCGTAACCCTGTTCTGTGGATATCCTTCTGGAAAATGAAAGTATATCCTGATACTTTGAATTAAACCGGATTGATAATTCACAGGA
>CAZIAU010000377.1:0-4061 GCA_964536755.1 uncultured Bacteroides sp.
CTCATTAAGGATAAGAGCAAAAGAATCTGTCGGAGTATCCTCCCGGAACCATCTGCCCTCCACCATTTCCAGGCCGTATGTTTCTTCAAAATACCAGTCGCTCCACATATTATTGATGGCATGAGTTTCATCGGTGGTCGCACCTTCGGGAAGATAGGCATTATCTCCTATCAGGCTGCCAGGAACAGTACTGGATCCGGTTACCTGCAGAATTGCCGGGTTTTTCATGAGCTCCTGCCGGAAAGATTCATATTGCTCACCAAGTACATATGCCCTGTCAATGACCACCATGTTTTTTTTGTCAAATCCAAGGTCCTTTTTCTGTATGTATTTCATCTGCCGGTTCACCACAAATGTACAAATGAAGAGGACAATGGTAATAACAAACTGCAAGGTAACCAGGATGTTTCTCAGATAGGAACCCCTTATACCTCTCAATGCCCCGCTCTTAAGTACGTCCACCGGTTTAAAGGAGGAAAGGAAAAAAGCCGGATAACTGCCTGACGCAAATCCAACAAAAAGACCGATTCCCAGCAGTCCGATCAACATATATGGATGTCCGATAAAAACCAAGCGCAGTTCTTTTCCGGTCAGGTTGTTGAATGCAGGCAGGAAAAGTTCGACCAGCACAGTAGACAGTATCAGGGAGAACACGGTGATCAGAAAAGACTCTGACATGAATTGCCATACCAGTTGATTCTTCACCGCTCCTGCAACCTTTCGTATCCCCACCTCCGTTGCCCGGCGGGATGCACTGGCTGTAGCCAGGTTCATGAAGTTAATGGATGCTATGATAATCAGGAATATAGCTATAATAGAGAATATGATCACAGAGGTCATACTACCACCGGGATTGATCTCAAACTGGAGGTTCGATTTCAGGTGGATATCCTGAAGGGGGGTAAGAAAGTACCCGTAAAGGTTGCCGCCGGCCAAAAATTCTTCCATGGTCATACCAAGCAAATCTTCCAACTGAGGACCCATGTGTTTTTCCAGCAGGGACGGGAACCTGGCTTCAAGCAGTTCAGGATCAAAACCGCTCTGGAGAACGATATAAGTATAATTATTATTCCCCAGCCACTGGTCAAAATCTGCAATATATATGGAGGTCATGGAGCCCAGCATATTGAACCGAAAATGGGAGTTTCTGGGAAATCCCTTTACAACCCCGGTGACCTCGAAGACCTCTTCATCCTCACCTACTTTCAGCATTTTGCCAACCGGGTCCTCTTTTCCAAAATATTTATGTGCGGTCTCTTCGGTCAGTACCACCGTATTGGGACGGTTGAGCATCTCTGCCGGATTGCCCTCTACCGAAGGGGCGGTGAATACATTGAAAAAGGTTGAATCAGCATAATAAAAATTCTCCTCGATGAATACCTTTTCCCCATATCTCACTATGGGATCCCCGTCAAAAGTGAACAACCTGGCAGATTCAATAACCTCGGGGAAATCACTCTTTAAAGTTGCACCTATAGGGGCGTTTGACAGGGCGGCCTCAATCTCATTTCCCTGTATCTTCCCCCGTATACTAATCCTGTAGATATCTTTGTAATTCTCATTGTGACGGTCAAAACTCAGTTCATCAAGTACAAAAAGCAGGATAATAATTGAACTGGCTATCCCTATGGCCAGGCCCAGAATATTGATCAGGGAATAGACCTTGTTTCTCCAGGCATTTCGGAAAGCAATAAGCAAATAGTTTTTAATCATGACAGCTCCAATTTGAAACGTGCTTTCCTTTTCGGGCAAGTGGTAATCCGGGAATAGTTTCCTAAATTAGGTCCAAATTAATCAAAAATAATATGGAGATAAAGAAATACAACCATTCATATCTGAAAACGGTTTTGATCTGCTCAAGTATGCTGATTTCGGCTAATTCATTCCCGTGCACCATTATTGCAGTGGGTAATAAAGCTTCAGCCGACGGATCTGTGATCATCTCACATACCGATTGCGGGGCCGATTGCAGGATAAGGGTGGTCCACGGCCGGTCCTATAAAAAAGATGACATGGCACCTGTGTACTGGGGGATTCAGGAAATCTCCAGGCCCCTGGATGATTTTGGGGATGTAATCGGGCAAATACCACAGGTGAAAGAAACATACTCTTACTTCCATTCGGCATATCCGCATATGAATGAGCACCAGCTGGCCATTGCTGAAAGCACCACCAGTCAGCGTAAGGAGCTCAGGGTGGATATGGCTGTTTGCAAGCAGATCATGACCGTGGAACAGGCCATGGCATTTGCATTGCAGAGGTACAGCAAAGCCAGGGAGGCAACAGCTTTTATAGGAAGAGTGATGAGCAAATATGGATTCCTTCCCTCCTGTGTGGGAGAATCAGAAACCCTTGTAATCGGTGACAGGGAAGATATCTGGATCTTCGAGGTATTCAGCGTGGGCTCTGACTGGGAACCGGGAAGCGGTGAACCGGGTGCCATCTGGGCCGCACAGCGTGTGCCCCAAAATCATGCCCTGGTTGTGGCAAACTGGAGCATTATCAAGGAGATTGATGAAAACGATACGGTGAATTTTATGGTATCCTCCAACTATAAATCAGCTGCAGTTGAACATGGCTGGTTCCATCCGGATGGTTCTGAACCATTTATCTGGCAGGATGTATATACACCCATAGCCCGGGAATGGGCTACCAGCAGGTTATGGTTATTTTACAGCACCTATGCCCCGAATTACAGAAATTGGCCGGAAAGGAGCCTTGAAGATGGTCATATGATGGGGTATAACCAGTATATTCAGTACGTGGAACCACTCTCGATCTATCCAACGTCGGTTGAACCGGAAAGAAAGATCTCCGTTCAGGATGTTATGGCGTTTCAGAGGTCCACATTCGAAGGGACCATCTATGATATGACGGAGGATTATGACTGGTTTATCCCGGACGGAAAGGGAGGAATGAAGAAAAGTCCGCTGGCCACCCCCTTCCCAAGCAAGGATTTGCGCGAACTGCTGGATATTAACAATCGCCGGAACGTAGCCCGGCCCCAGGGTTATTACGGTATGATTTCGCAGTTGAGAGGCTGGCTTCCCGATCCCATCGGTGGTATATACTGGGTTTTTATGGATAATGCATATACCAGTGCGTATGTGCCTGTTTATGCGGGTACGCAGGAAATAGCCGAATGCTATAAGAACTTTGACCCGACCACATACAACAGCAAATCGGTCTGCTGGGCCGTTGATTTTGTGGATAACCTGCTCTATCTTAAGTGGCAGGAGGCGGTGAAGGATCTCTGGAAAGTAAGGAATCCGTTCGAACAACGGTTATTTGATGAACGTGAGCAAATCGACTCGGAAGCACTCAAACTGTACGCCCGGGAACCGGAAAAAGCTCTTGAATACCTGACAGATTATACTAAGGCGAACATGATGGAGGTTCTGGATATGTACAATGACCTTCATGATAAACTCATTGTCAAATACAGCAACAGCAGGTAGAAAGTCACATTTGGATCTTTAAATCAGGAATTAACTTTGATACATCATTATCTTGGCGAATCTGCCGCGTTGCTCACAGCCGCTTGCTGGACAGTTACTTCCATGGCCTTTGAATCGGCCGGCAAACGTGTTGGTGCTCTCTCCCTGAACCTTATCCGTCTTGTAATCGGCTTGATTTTCCTGTCAGTATATAACTTTATTGTCAATGACGGGTTTTTCCCTTCGGCCACCAACTACCAATGGTTCTGGCTGGTACTATCCGGTCTGGTGGGATTTGTCCTGGGTGATTTTTTTCTTTTCCAGGCATTTATCCTTATAGGCGCCAGAATATCCATGCTGATCATGGCCCTGGTCCCTCCCATTACGGCACTTATCGGCTGGATTACCCTCGGTGAAGTATTGTCCGGCAAGGAATTCCTGGGAATGGGAATAACCCTTTCAGGGATTATTCTGGTGATGTCAACAAGAATCAACCTTAATAAAGTCCCTGCGGGTACGTCTCATCGTGCCGGGCCACGGGTTCTGGGAGGTAGACTGGCACTGGGAGGCGCTGTCGGGCAGGCAGCCGGACTGGTGATGAGTAAAAAGGGCATGCAGGATATG
>CAZIAU010000378.1:0-4057 GCA_964536755.1 uncultured Bacteroides sp.
TTTTGTGTCCCTCCAATGTTCCGTAGAAGAACCGTCAAACAGCCATACCCAGTTCTCCTCGTCCATAGGTTCTGTGGCTTTCTGGGTTCCCTTGTTTTTACATTGCATAACCAGAAAGGCTATGCTGATCATAAGAATTATTTTCGTTTTCATATGCTCAGGGTGATTTTTATTATTAAACTTTCAGTTCCCAGCCGGGTTCATATTCACGTCCCCAGAGTTTCATGGCTTCCGGGTCATTCAGGACATGCCCGTTTTTCTGGTCGATATCCAGGCTTCGGCCGATTCTCTGCGCAATATTACCAAGTTGTACCCAGGTGGTACTCTTATGTCCCGTTTCCACATCGGCATTGGGAGTCCCTCCGCTGCGGACACATTCAAGAAAGTTATTGATATGTACGTTATCAAGGCTCGCTGCCGGACTTGAAGTATCTCTTCCATTAACCACGACGTCAGACTTCACTTCTTTTACCACGTTATCGTCCAGGTCATAAATTGTATACCCGTCATGTCCGGTATGCAGGCTTCCTTTTTCACCATAAAAGATGACTCCCCGGTCCAGGCCCTCAACCTTATTCCCGTTACAGCTGCGGCCTTCCCAGACGACAGAGGCACCCTTCTCACATTCCCAGGTAATGATCTGTGTGTCGTAAGCTTCCCAGTCATCTTTGTAACGATATCTTCCTCCAACGGAGCTCACCTTGGAAGGGAAATCAACTCCCAGTCCCCATCTTGCCAGATCAACTTCATGGGTCCCGTTGTTCAGGGCCTCACCAGTTCCCCAGTGCCAGAACCAGTGCCAGTTGTAATGAATGAGATTATCCTTGTAGGGACGGCGCGGTGCCGGTCCCTGCCAGAGTTCATAATCCAGATTGGAGGGTACCGGAACAACCTTACCGATGCCAATGGGACCGCGGTTATTGGTATACCAGGTTTTGGCCATGTAGGTATTGCCAATGACCCCGTTCTTCAATTCATTAATGCCTTCCGTAAGCAGTTTCCAGGAGCGCCGCTGGGCTCCCATCTGAACAACCCTTTTATACTTGCGGGCAGCCCTGATGGCCATTTCACCCTCGGCAGGGTTATGGCTTAGCGGTTTCTCCACATAGACATGCTTACCGGCCATACAACCCATAATTGTGGCAGGCACATGCCAGTGATCGGGGGGTGCCAGGTATACAGCATCGATATCTTTTACTTCAAGCATCCTGCGGATATCCTTTTCACTCTTAGGTTCCTTACCCACAGCTTTCTTTACGGCATCCAATCCCTTTGCCAGGGCCTTGTCCTCCACATCGCAGATGTAGAGCACCTCGGTATTATTCTGAAGGGCAAAATTGGCTGACATTTTCCTTCCCCTTCCGTTGGTCCCCATAATACCAATGACTATCCGGTCATTGGCGCCCATGATCCTTGAATAGCTTGATGCGGAAAATCCGTACCCGACACCACCAAGGGCCAGGGCAGAGGAGCCCGCTGCCATCTTTTTAATAAAATTTCTTCGAGAGTCTTCCATATTGGTATATTATTTTGTTTTGTATCTGTAGCGAACCTTTAAGAGCATACATTTTAAGAGCATGCATTCCTCATTTTCTAATTTAAATGGAAAATAACATTATAGGGCTTAATGTTGAATTAACAGGAAATGAAACTGAATTAATAAGAGATTAACAACTTCTTCCAAAAGAATTCCCGGGAGAGAATATTCCTGTCCGGCAGTGAAATTTATCGCTTGATAAAAGTCTCACTGATAGTCTGATTATCATTTTCAATTTTAAGGTGATAGGGAGCATCGGGCAGTTCGGACAGATCTATCTCGGAGACAGGACCGCTTACCCTATATGAGTAATTTTTTTTTCCGAGCATATTATAGATCTCCACCCGGGAATCCCCTGACAATCCTTTCAGATGTAAAACTGAACTTACCGGATTCGGGTAAAACTCAAAAGGTTGTTCCCGGAGATCCTGGTCTGCGGAGTTTATTTCACAATCACTCTCTTCCAGCAAAACAAAGGTCTTATTCAGCTCACACCCATTGGGACTGGTATAGCCAATTTCATAATTCCCGAACATTTCGGTTGTAAGGGAGCCGGAAATGAGTACAGTTCTGGAATCTGACGTAAATCCGCTGGGGCCTGTAATTGTCCAGACAAGTTCGTTATTTGAAGGGGAGCAGAATAAAAGCAATGAGCTTCCCGGGCAAGCGTAAAGGGTATCTGACAGATCCGATATCTGTAAGCCGTCAAGCATGGGGTAGATCGCAATAGGTTCCACGCTTGTGGAGATTGTAACTTTTTTTAATTCAACCGGACAGGTTTCATCCTCGTATCTGATCCATACCGGATAATCACCGGGTGGAAGGCCGGTAATGATATCCTTCCATATACCCGGGGAAGAGGTGTAGGTATAAGTAATGCCACTGTCGATGCTAATCTGAACTTCACCGGCGTATGGCAGATCATTGATCAGGAAAACTATGTCGCCATCTGAACTGCAGGTTGCATTCCTGGCACTTACAGTGGCAGATGGTTCCGCATCAAAAATGGTATAAGGGCCAAGATCCACAGGATAGCTATCGTTCTCATTCCTGACCCAGACATTATATACCCCGGGAGCCAATCCGTCAACCCTGGTTTCAGTTTCACCCTGCAGGGAATGATAAGGATAGGTTATCCCACCATCGAAACTGAATTCATACTGATTGCCTGCATCACTCAAAGGATAGTTAAGAATGAGGCTCCCGTTATTTTCTCCACACCTCGCTGCAATGGTCCTGGCAGCAAACTCATCGATCCCGTCAGGGGGTGTTCCGAGAACGGTGCGATTGTCACTGTTTCCCCTGACTATCTCGGTGGTAAGTTTTGCACAGCGCAGGTACCAGTCACTTGGCAGATCGTACCCGTCAGCATCTAGTGCCAGAAAGTATGCCTGGTCAGGTGTCTGATCATCATTCTCAGCAAGTTTGTACATTGCCGTCGATTCATCGATCTCATCAAACATGGCAATGTATATACTTTTCGCATTACCGCTGATCACCCTGTTGGCCTGGGTCCAGAAAAAGTTACCTCCCCATCTCGGCCTTTTGTTTTTCACATCGTCTTTCAGGTTGTACCAGGAGAATCCGGGCCAGATCACCGGGAGGAAATCCACATTGTTCCGGTCGCACCAGTCCTGGGCCGGCAGCACATGCGTGTTCATGAAATTCAATTGACCATCATCATTGCTGAACCTGCCAACGGCCCATGGACTGATCACATCGGCCTGAGCCATCTCATCCAGCCAGTTGTCTCTCTGATGAAAATCGTGGTCAACCCCAAGCATGACCGAAGCCCGGTATTTTTCCGGAGTGGATCCGCCCTTAAAAAAGTCGAGGAGTGCCTGAAGGTCACTTTCCGGGAACTCGTCCCTTACGGAAAATCCCCAGATGGCCACCAGTGGTCTGCCCCGGTGGTGCAGGTAATTTGGACTTTCCGTAATCTTCAGGTCATCCACCAGGTGTTTCCAGTCATCTATGATAATGTTCATCTTGCCCGGGGTAAAACCCGAGATATCCCACATGTTCACAAAGGCCCTTCCGTATTTCTCACATCCCTCCATTACATTCGCTGTTACCGTATCCCTTGATCTTCTGGTAAAATCACTGGTAACATTGGAGACAAACCGTTGAAGGAATACCCCGTCCAGTCCATAGTCACGAAGCCATTTCATGTGCCTTACCACTGTTTTTTTTGTGTAAGCTGAATATACCTTTACCGGCCTTCCGTCTGCGTAGGTAAAGTCAACCGCCGGAAATAATTCATCTGCTTCATATTCCCTGAGATCCGGAAACATATCCACCGTGATCTCTTCCGGACTGAATGTATTGTTACTTCCCCAGTGTCTCCATTTCGCCAGGAGGGAACCGTCATCCGGGTGCAGGAACCAACCCTGGTAACCGAACATTACTTTACCATCCAGCGAAGTGAAATCAACCGGCGGAATATCAAGGGGATCACCGGATGGTTCCGGTGAAGCTGTTTTAAGCAATCTTATATCATCAATTTTTGCTGTGATCGGT
>CAZIAU010000379.1:0-4049 GCA_964536755.1 uncultured Bacteroides sp.
GTATCCGGAATAGTTGTTATCAACTGAAATATAATACCACTCCCCGATAGTCAATCCTGAATAGTAGGTTTCAATATCACCATAGTTAGTGGCATATCTCGCACAGCTTAGTTCGCTTTTTAATGTATCCCACAGTGCCACATAGGGTCGCCAGAGTGAACCCTCAACGCCGCCCGTTCGAACCTGAATAGCCACATCTGCGGAGGTGGCCTGGAAGCGGAACCAGCGGTTGAAATTGGGTCCGTTGGGCCAGCATGATCCCCTGGCCTCATCCGGAGTGGCACTGACTGTGGAATAAATGGCATAATCGGAACACCAGCCATCAATATCGTTTAATTCTATGGCACCGGCGAAGTAATCATAGCCTATATCATCATCTATACAGAGGGTGAATGTCCCCCGGTATGCTGCATTGGCCGAATTGTCCACCGAAACAAAATACCATCCACCCGGTGTTAGGCCGGTATAGGCTATCTCCAGGTCACCGTACTGGCTTACCCATTGCCTTGATGCAAGTTCAACCAGCGTTGTATCCCAAAGTGCAACCAAGGGGTACTGAAGCGTCCCTTCTGCACCTCCAGTTTTTACTGATACAGTTACCTCTCCGGAGACGGTCGCCTGGAACCTGAACCAACGGTTGTAACTGGGTCCGTTAGGCCAGTTGGATGGTCGTATGTGATCGGCAGAAGCTCCAAGGGTAGTAAAAGCAGCGTCGGCAGAACAATAGTCAACAATGTTAGAAATGACCCTGGCAGCTTCGGGGAAATCATAATCAACCGTATCGTCCATGCAAAGAGTAAAAGTTCCCCTGTAGCCGGTATTATTTGAATTATCCACACTCAGGTAATACCACTCCCCAATTGTAAGTCCAGTATATCCTACCCTTACGTCTGAATAATCTGAAGTATACCGGTCACAGGCAAGCTCATTGCCAAGGCTGTCCCAGAGCGCTGCAAATATATATCGCATGGTTCCGTCATCCCCACCAGTATTTACAGTGGCATTCACCATGTTAGAGGTGGCCTGGAAACGGAACCAGCGGTTGAAATTGGGTCCGTTGGGCCAGCAGGATCCGGCCAGTTCATCCGGTGATGCTCCCACAGTAGTATAGGCTTCCTGTACTGAACACCAGTTATCGATATCAGTCAATTCAATAGCCCCCAACTTGAAATCATAATCCACCTGGTCGTCTGAGCAAAGTGTAAATGTACCCCTGTATGCCCCATCTGAATAGTTGTCAACCGTAAGGAAATACCACTCACCCGGAGTAAGAGCAGTGCTCCCGATGCTGATATCCGTGTAATCATTCACATACCTGGTACAGGCAACTTCATTTCCCAGGGTGTCGAATAGAGCTACAAGCGGATACCTGATCGTACCCTCATCACCTCCTGTTTTTATATTGAACATGGCTTCATTGCCTGTGGTCTGGAACCGGAACCATCTGTTGTAAGAAGGCCCGTTTGGCCAGCAGCTTCCTGCCACACCATCGGCAGTGGCCCCTATGGTAGAAAATTGTGCATCTTCAGAACACCATCCATCTATATCTGTTATTTCATAGGCCCCTTCTTTAAAATCATAGTCCACCACATCGGTGATGCAGAGGCTGAATGTCCCCCTGTATCCCGGATTCGTGGTATAGTAGTTATCCACCGAAACATAATACCATTCACCCGGAGTAAGGAGAGTACTTCCCACTGACAGGTCACTGTACTGACTTGTATAACGGTTGCAGGCGACTTCATTGAAAGAGGCATCCCATATGGCCACATAGCCGTATTGGAGTGAACCTTCAGTACCCCCCGTCAGTACTCTTACAAGTACCTCATTGGTGGTAGCCTGGAACGTGAACCAGCGGTCAAAATTAGGACCCGTATTCCAGCAGGAACCCTTAAGTGTATCAGCTGATGCATTAATTGTGGTATAGGCTGCTTCGGGTGAGCACCAGTTATTCAAATCATCCAGGAGAACCGCACCTTCTGGAAAATCATAATCTATTTCATCATCTACACAAAGAGTAAATGTTCCTCTGTATCCCAGATTGCCTCCGTGGTTATCCACGGAGATATAATACGTATTTCCAGGAGTGAGGGAGGTGCATCCCATATTGATATCCGAATACTGGGAGCTGTACCTTCCACATGCCAGTTCAGACCCGGAATCATCCCATAAAGCCACCAATCCATATTGCAGGGTTCCTTCATCCCCTCCGGTCTTCAACTGTACCATGGCTTCATTGGTGGTTGCTGTAAAAGAGAACCACCTGTTGAAGTTCGGTCCATTGGGCCAGCAACTGCCGGGATCTTCATCAGGAGATGCACTCAGGGTTGTGAACTGGGCATCTGCTGAACACCAGTTATGCGGATCAGCAATCTGGTAAGCTCCGGCTTTGAAGTCATAGTCCACCACATTATCCAGGGCCATGCTGAATGTTCCCCTGTATCCCGAATTTCCGGCATGGTTATCTGCAATCAGGTAGTACCATTCTCCTGGAACCAGCCCCGTATATCCAAGCTTGATATCAGAATAATCCGAATAGTAACGGGCACATGCCAGTTCGGAACCCACTGAATCTGTCAAAACCATGTAAGCATACCGAAGTGTACCTTCTGAACCACCAGTAAGCATCTCGGCTGTAACTTCCGTAGTAGTGGCCTGGAACCTGAACCACCGGGTCCAGGTAGGGCCATTGGGCCAGCACGAACCTTTAATCCCATCCGCAGTGGCATTGATGGTGGTATACTCTGCATCGGCAGAACCCCACCCGCCGGTATGTGGTATCTCGATCGCACCTGACTTAAAATCATAATCCACCTCATCATCCACCGCCAGGGTGAATGTGCCATCATAGCCGTCATTATTGTTATGATCAACTGAAATATAGTACTGATTACCCACACTAAGTGTATCGATACCCATACGGATATCTCCATAGTCACTTACATATCTCGCACATGCGACCATCTCTCCTGATTCGTTCCAGATTGCCCCGTAAGAATAGCGCATAGTCCCTTCAATACCTCCCGTCAGAACATCAACTGTTACAGTTGGTTTGAGTGCAGTGAACGTAAACCACCTGTTGCTGTTCTCATCAGTGTTCCAGCAGGCACCTTTATCTCTGTCCGGTGTTGCATTATAGGTAGTATACTCGGCATCAGCAGAGCGCCAGTCACTGGTATGCGGCACAACTTTCGCTCCTTCCAGAAAATCATAATCGATCGCATCATCCACACAGAGAGTAAAACTGCCCTGTCTGCCCGGATAATTATCTACGGTAATATAATACCAGTCACCCGGTGCCAGTCCGATATACCCTACAGCAATATCGTCATAGTTGCTGTCCCAGTAACGCTGACATGCAAGTTCAGTCCCGTCTGCCTCCCATAAGGCTACCTCGGGATTTTGGTTTGTCCCTTCTGATCCCCCTGACTTCACTTCGATGAAGATCTGGTCCGTTGTAGCCTGGAACATAAACCAGCGATTGTTGTTGGAACTTGCATTCCAGCAACTGCCCGGGGATTCATCTGCTGTTGCACCCGATGTTGTATAGTAGGCATCCGGTGAACACCAGTTATCAAGATCATTGAGGTATCTGGCGCCTGCTTTAAAATCATAATCCCGGACTTCGAATACTATTGTATCGTAATTTGTACAGCTGTTGCCATCTGTATAAGCATAAACAACTGTGTCAAATCCTGCTCCCGCCAGTGCTGGATCGTAAGTTATTCCTGAGATGCCGTTTCCGGTGAAAGTCCCGCCAGCCGGCGTACCTGCAATAAAAAAGGCAGGATCATTTACATCCCAAATGGTATCATAGGATCCAATTTCGACCACAGGTAATGGATTCACCGTAATACTTTTCATCACCGAATCACGGCAACCGTTCACATCTGTGAAAGAGTAATAAATATCAAAAAGTCCGTCAACTAACGGGGTAAATATACCCGTCCCATCCCCCTGATCGGCAATGGTCCCTCCTGAAAACGTGCCTGATGGTGACTGATTCCCTATTAGTGTATCTGAATCATCCTGTATACACAGGCTTGCTG
>CAZIAU010000380.1:0-4045 GCA_964536755.1 uncultured Bacteroides sp.
TGACGGTATCTGAAAAACATCTTTTGACTAAATCATTGAGGCCCGTTGTCGATTTTATTGTTACATTTCTGCTCTGGACCTATTTTACGTTCGGTTTCATGATCTTTTTTTCTATCCTTTATATGATAGCCTTCCTGTTTTCCAAAAATAGACAACCCGCATTTCAGAATGCCCGGGTTAACTCCAACTATTCAGGTTCAGACCTTTGTTTCGACAATTTCCTCATTTTCCCTGTCCCAGTAGAGCTTTTTGCCTTCACGGTAGCTGCGCGTAGCCATGATGATCCCGATGGAATGCCAGAAACCGGTATGAATGTGCCCGTTGGTGTCGGGATTTCTGCTGCGCATGCAATCAATCCAGTTATCCAGATGATATTTACTGTTATCGCTGAGGTTAACGGGCGGGAGCTTCATCCCGTATTCTTCCGTGGTGATCATTTCCGCCTGACCCTTCTTCAGTGATTCTTTCAGGCCTTCATAAAAATCGAAACCTCCCGGCAGATGCTGGTGTTCCTTTATGAAAAACCAGCGTGGGCTCCCTTCTCCTCCATGGGCAAACAGGGTTCCGTCCTTTCCCCGGATACAGGAGTAATCTCCGAATTTGTTCGCATAATTTGAAGTATAGGAGTACATGAACCTGGCATCGTCATAAGTGGCAAGTGCCTGGAAGGTGTCCGGATTCTGACGAATATCAGGCCAACCGAAGATTCCGCCATTGGCTACCATGGAGTCGGGGATTGCAGTATCTGTGTAAAAATGTACCAATCCGATCCCATGGCTCATCCATTGTGAAGTGATCCCGCCCGAGTATTCACGAAAGATCCTGAACTCAAAATATTTCCACGGGTCAAACGGCACATAGGGCTTTCCCAGCAGCCACCTGTTCCAGTCGGTATCCTCTTTTCTTATGGAGGCCACATCGGGGTCGTTCGGTTCATGCCAGCGGTGGTTGTTATCGTTCCATACCTGTTCGATTTTTGTAATCTGTCCGAGTTTTCCCGACCTGACAATTTCGCGGACTTTCAGCTGGACAGGTTCGCTTACCCACTGCGATCCCATCTGAACGATCTGTTTGGAAGCAAGTACTGTGTCCCTGGCCAGTTTTGCCTCTTCAACATCTTGAGCCATGGGTTTTTCACAATAACAATCTTTCCCGGCTTTAACCACCTCCGCTAAGATTTTGGCATGCTGGAAATCACCGGTTGCGATCATTACGGCATCCAGGTCGGCCATATTTAACATCTCTTCCGAATATTTAAATCGTTGTACGTCAGTTCCGAACAGCTCCTTACATCGGGATGCTGCGAGTTCCCTGTTCTTATTCCAGATATCGCAAACGGCTACTACCCCGAGATTCTTATCTTTTACAGACATCTTCACCATCTCATGGTGACCGCGTCCGCGGGAACCACAGCCCAGAAAACCAATGTTAATCCTGTCGTTGGCACCGATTATTCTTTTATAAGATGCCGCACTCGTTGCAGAAGCTCCCTTGGAAATTGCAAAGCCTGTCACTCCGGCAGCTGTCTTACCGATGAAATCTCTTCGTGTGAAATTATGTCCTGTCATTGTTTGTTTGTTATAAAAGTTTAACGAAATCCGGCTCCGTTTCCGATAAAATTAAGAGATTGTTCTATTTATTCAAAACCGGGTTTATTATTTATAAGTAATTTCGTGGCTGGTTGATTCCGAAATTTCATCCATGAAAAAGGCACTTAAGATATTTTCAATCACCGTTATCTGTTTATTTACTCTGTCCCTGTTCGGATGGATAGTATTTCACATTACTGAAGAAGATAAGAATTTTGGCTTCCTGACTGGGCCGGTAAAATTTATGTATTCATTTCCCGATCTGTTCTCCCAATCTGTCGAAGAAGTAAAAACCCTGCCAAAAACATTTATGCCCACTCCTGTGGATTTTGAATCTGTTAACAAGCTTGATTCTGACTTCATTGTATTAATAACTTATTCCGACACCAGTGATTCGCGTACAGTTGCCCTGGTGAATCTGATGAATGATTCCGTTCTCCATAAATGGGCCCTTTTAAATCCATATTTAGAACGTGACAGGATAATACATCCGATACTATTGCCTGATAATTCTTTAGTATATTCTTTTTTTACCGTTTCCGGGATAAAAAGAATCGATTCTCTTGGAAACCTGATCTGGGCACAGGACAGTATTCATTCTAACCATGCAATGAACCTGAACAGCCAGGGTGATATATGGCTTTGTTCAACTGAACCAGTATTTTATGCCACAGGATTATACAAACTGAACGGCCGGAGTGTTTTCTTTACAGATAATTGTATAACAAAAGTTAATGCTGAAACCGGCAGGATCATGTTCCATAAATCAATTACTGAACTGCTTAATGAGAATAACTTGTCAGGTTATCTTTTAAGATCAATGAACACTAAAGATCCAATTCATATTAATGATGTCGAACCTGCATTAAAAACCACCAGGTATTACAAGGAAGATGACGTTTTTATCAGCCTGAGGAATATTTCCATGATATTGCATTACAGGCCATCGGAAAACAGGTTGATAAATATTATTGAAGGACCTTTCACAAGTCAGCATGATGTTGATTTCTTTAGTGACAGTAAGCTGGCGATCTTTAACAATAATTTTTATACGCTATTGACAGAGGACTCCCGGGATCCTCCGAGAGATTCAAGCAGGCTTGTGATTGCGGGAAATTTTTATTCGAACATAGCATTATATGATTTCAGGACGAAAAGCATATCTTTTTTTGGTGATTCCATTTTCAGGGCAAATGAAATCTATACCGCTACAGAAGGCCTGGTGGATTTCGTTTCACCTTCCACCTATTTGGTCGAGGAGCAGAATTCAGGATTGATCTGGATCATAAAAGATAATCAGGTTGTTTACAAGAATGTATACAGGTCACAATATGAAGGATATCATCACCTGCCAAACTGGACAAGAGTAATTCGAACTAATGTCTGAGATGCTGTACATAGGACCCGGGCTGGGTATCGGGACAATAATCCTGGTATTTATTATCAGTGGAATTGTAATATTTGCTTTTAGTTATATCTTCTGGCTGAAGATCAGGAATTTCTTTAAGAAAAAGAGAGGTAAATGATCTATTATTCTGTACTGGTCATCGGTTTTTTCCTGTTTTCTCTCTTTCTACGTATAAACCGTTTTACCTTTTATAAGCTGGCAGAAAACAGTGTTGCCGTTTTGAACGGATTAATCGCTGAAACTGACGATGAGCTCAAGATAAAACTGGTTCAGAAAAAGACTAACAGGCTGGTAATATCGCTATTTAAAGTACTGCTGCTTATCGTAATATCTCTTGTTATTGCAGGAGTCCCCATCCTGATCTACTGTATTATATCGAATACCTCTTTTCATGACCTGGTATTTTCCTCTTTCTATTCAATATTGTCGATTTCCGCAGGGGCCACCATTCCTTTTATAATTCCGTTCAAAAAGAAAAAATCAGAAGGGTATTCCGAACTTTCACAATTATTTCACAGGATGGTACTGGATAACTTTAACATCGGTTATAAGCTGTTCAAACGTGAAACCGGAAAAATTAAAAGAAAAAATATTAACAGGAACCATAAGTTTGTTATCATTTCCGGACTGGCAAGGGCAGGGACCACAAGCCTGATGAATGATCTGTATAAAACGGGGCAGTTTGCATCCCTGAGCTATGCAAATATGCCTTTCCTTATGAGTCCGAACTTCTGGGCAAGATTCTATAAGCCGAAGGATTCAAACCAGATGGAGCGAAGTCACAGGGATGGGATAATGATCGGACTGAATTCCAATGAAGCACTTGAAGAGTATTTCTTTAAAGTGAAAGCCGGTGATTCTTATATTAATGAATCAAGCCTGTCGGAGTATAAGATCTCAGAGGAAGATTTTAATGATTACCTGGATTATCAAAGCATAATTAAACCTGACAACAGTAAGATATACCTGGCAAAAAACAACAACTTCATTTTAAGGTATAACTCCGTCCGAACCTATGATAATGATTTTATCATGGTCATATTATACC
>CAZIAU010000381.1:0-2352 GCA_964536755.1 uncultured Bacteroides sp.
TCCGCTTATGGACGGGCTGGCAGATGCCATGGACGCAACCGACCTTGTGCTGGGCAAGGATTACCAGGCACTGACCATCAGTTTCGATCACCGGGAAAAGACTGACCTTGCCATCCGTAAAAAGAACAATTACCTGAACCTGATGAAAAAAAAGGAGCAGGCAAAGACAGGATGGCGCTTCTTTACAAGTGACAGCGTCAACATTAAGAAACTTACCGATGCTACCGGATTCCGGTTTCAACCCACAGGGAACGATTTCATCCATGCAGCAACGCTGATCATTCTTGATCCTGAAGGAAAGATCACACGGTATATGAACGGGATCTATTTTCTTCCCTTTGACCTGAAAATGTCGATCCTGGATGCTGCAGCCGGGAAATCGGGACCGACCATAAACAGGGTGCTGCAATTTTGCTATTCCTATGATCCTGAGGGACAGAAATATGTGATGAATATCACCAAGGTGGCGGGAACATTGATTATATTTATCGGACTAGTCCTGTTCCTGGTACTGGCATTTTTCAGGAGAAAAAAAACAACTTAACCTATGACATCTGATATCTCGGAGAATAAAGGTCACAAGACCTACATGGAGGAGGACGGCGGAAGGAGAGGGATCTTTCGATGGATACTTTCCACCGACCATAAACGGATCGGACTGCTCTACCTGTACTCCATGATGACCTGGTTTACCATCGGGGTGATACTGGGACTATTGATGAAACTCGAATTGATCGCACCGGGGAAAACCATTATGGGCCCCCAGGCCTATAATGCCACATTTACAGTTCACGGTGTAATTATGATCTTCCTGATCGTAATACCGGGACTCCCGGCAGTTTTCGGGAATTTTCTGCTGCCCATTCAGATCGGGGCCAGGGATGTGGCCTTCCCCAGGTTGAACCTTTTCTCCTGGTACATTTACGTATTCGGTTCTATACTAGTTATTATCTCGCTGTTCGGAAACGGTCCCCCTGACACGGGCTGGACCTTTTATGCCCCTTACAGTTTCAAAACAGGTACCAACATGCTGCCCGCGGCACTGGGTGCATTCGTACTGGGATTTTCATCCATACTTACAGGATTGAATTTTTTAGTAACCATTCACAGGATGAGGGCACCCGGAATGACCTGGATGAAGATGCCCCTCTTTCCGTGGACCCTGTATGCAACGGGATGGATCCAGTTGCTTGCCACTCCCATCGTGGGCATCACCCTCCTGATGGTGGCAGGGGAACGGATCCTCGGGATCGGTTTTTTCGATCCGGCCAAGGGAGGTGATCCCCTGCTTTACCAGCACCTGTTCTGGATCTATTCACACCCTGCAGTCTATATTATGATCCTGCCGGCCATGGGGGCGATCTCTGAGATCATACCCACATTTGTCAAAAAGACCATTTTTGGTTATAAGGCCATAGTGATCTCTACCCTGGCCATTGCCTTTGTGGGCTACTTTGTCTGGGCGCACCACATGTTTACCGCCGGAATGAGCGGTACAGCACTCTTTACATTTTCAATACTTACCTTCCTGGTAGCCATTCCGAGCGCCATCAAAGTATTTAACTGGATCTCCACCCTGCACCAGGGTTCCATCAGTACGGATGTACCCTTCCAGTGGGCTGCATCCTTCATATTTGTATTCATGATCGGCGGACTATCCGGACTGGTGCTCGGATCGCTGGCCACCGATGTGCATGTGCATGATACAGCATTTGTTGTGGCCCATTTTCACTTTATCGTTTTCGGTGGAACCGGATTTGCATTTTTTGGAGCCATGCATTACTGGTTCCCGCTGATCTACGGACGTATGTATGATCATGGATGGGCCAGGACAGGATGGATCGTTTTCTTTACTGGTTTCGTGACCCTCTATGGCCCCATGTTCTACCTGGGTATCAAGGGAATGCCAAGAAGGTATTTCGATTACCTGGAGGAGTTCCACGGGCCAAATATCATCTCTTCGCTGGGTGCCATAGTCATGATCACCGGTCTGGTGCTTATTGTGACCAACCTGGTGAATGCGGCCAGGCACGGACCCAAAGCACCGCAGAATCCGTGGGGAGGCACAAACCTGGAGTGGCAGATACCGGCACCTCCGATCCTTGAGAATTTCGAAGAGATCCCGGTGATCGAAAAGGCAACCTACAAACGTGACTAAACCTGCATAAAATGTCAGAAAAGAGTATCCAGCATATTGAACACCGGGACGATATGACCTCCAAACTGGGCATGTGGCTATTTATTTTTACCGAGCTGCTTCTCTTCGGAGGTCTTTTCATCGTTTACTCCGTATACCGCTTCAGGAACCAGGAAGCTTTTCACCTGGCTGCAAATGAACTGGATGTGACCATT
>CAZIAU010000381.1:2362-4029 GCA_964536755.1 uncultured Bacteroides sp.
GGATTCATCAATACGGCAATCCTGCTGACCAGCAGCATGACTATAGCCATGTCCACCACGGCCATCCAGAAGAAAGATAAACGTACCTCGCTGATATTGATTGGTATTACCATGGTACTTGGAGTGGTATTCCTGGTGAATAAATATTTCGAATGGAGCGGGAAGATCGGGCATGGCTTATTTCCTGGATCCCCGGTTCTGTTAGAGATGGGACAGGGTGATACGCTGTTTTTTGGTCTCTATTTTTTCATGACAGGACTGCATGCCCTTCATATCATTATCGGGATGGTAGTGCTTGGATTCGGATTTACCGGGGTCTGGAAAGACCGGCTCACTTTTGATAATTTCCAGTTGCTTGAGAACGGGGGCCTGTACTGGCACCTTGTGGATATCATCTGGATATTCCTTTTCCCGCTGTTCTACCTTGTAACTTAAAACTTACATCATGTCTGATTCAACACATCATATAGTTTCTTACAGGACATACGGACTGATCCTGCTGCTGTTGCTGGTGCTTACCTCAACTTCTGTAGCAGTAACCCAGATAGAGCTGACAAAATGGTCCACTGCTGTAGCTTTACTCATTGCCACTGTCAAGACAAGCTTTGTCCTGGCTATTTTTATGCACCTTAAATTCGACCAGCGTATTTTCAGGATCATGGCTATACTGATTTTTTCGCTGCTGGTTGTTGTTATCATCATTACTTTCCTGGATTACGCTTTCAGATAAACCACTTCTCCTATGTATACCGCAGATCCTCAAAATGCTTCCAACTTTGTCGCCGGTGTCGACCTGGCTTTCATGATCATACTGGGTATTTCCATACTTTTCCTGTTGGGCCTCACCACCCTGATGATCATATTTATATATAAATATAAAAAGAAGAGGCATCCCAAAGCCATCCAGAACGAAGGAAGCACGAGACTGGAGATTTTATGGACCGTAATTCCAGTGGTGCTAGTACTGGTTATGTTCTATTTCGGATGGATGGGGTGGCGCCCCATGAAGAATCCGCCTGATGTGGCCAGGCATGTGAAAGCCATTGCCAGGATGTGGAATTTTTCCTTTGAATATGAGAACGGAAAATACAGCGATACCCTTGTCGTACCGGTCAACGAACCGGTGATACTTGACCTTGTTGCCCTGGATGTTTTGCACAGTCTATATATCCCTGCCTTCAGGGTAAAAGAGGATATGGTTCCCGGCCAGAAAAAGGTGATGTGGTTTATTCCCGGTACGGTCGGTGAATTTGACCTGTTTTGCGCCGAGTACTGCGGTCTGGAGCACTCTTATATGAATACAGTTGTCAATGTATTGCCCGGAGAGGGATTTGATTCCTGGCTGAACGATACAACGGTTGTGGTACAGGCGGCTGATACGGAGGTTAGCAAAGCTGACCAGGGGTACCAGGTACTCGTAAAAAATGGGTGCAACGCATGTCACTCGTCGGATGGTACCAAGCTTGTGGGGCCGTCTTACCTGGGCAGCTGGGGAACTGTCCGGACTGTAGAAACCGGAGGGGAAGAAAGGGAGGTTACCATGGATGAGGAGTATGTAAAACGCTCCATCTATGATCCCGGTGCCGATGTGGTAAAGGGCTATGGAAAAGGATTGATGCTTTCCTATAAGGGGTTGGTAAGCGAGGAGGAAGTGCTTCTGATTATTG
>CAZIAU010000382.1:0-4029 GCA_964536755.1 uncultured Bacteroides sp.
GGACTGCCCCCTATGAATATTCAGGATGCCATTGCCGATCCGATGATTTCCTGCTTTAATAATACTCCGGATCTCACACCCTACCAGGCAGTTCCAAATGAGATCCCCCTGGATGAAATGAATGCACCCCTTTCGGCACTTGAAGGGAAAGCACTGCACTTTGCATTGAAGAGTCTTGAGCCTCAATTCGATGGTATCGATACCGGGGACGATGACCTGCTTAACAGGATTCTATGGTATGCAGAAAAGGGGAATAATCCGTATCCTGTGCAATATGCAGGCACGGATGATGACGAAGAGGATGACTAAAGTATGACTGAAATTCAAATTCACTTAATAGTAATTATATGAAACGAAAATTATTATCGCTGTTCCTGATCATTCAGATGGCGATCCTGTTTGGTCAGGATGATTTTACATTTGCCTATTTGCCCGATATGCATTTAAGGCCCGATTCCGCTGTTCTGGAAAAATTCCACTGGCTGTCATCAGAACTGAATAAGCTTCATCCCGATTTTGTCCTCACAGGAGGGGATATGATATATACAGCGAAAAATGTGGATGATAAAAAGGCAACTGCATTATTCGATCTGTTGGATAAGGAACTGGAGAAGTTGCAGATGCCCGTTTATTTTACAATGGGTAATCATGAAACTGTGGGAATAACCGGGGAAAGCGGTATTGACAGCAGTAATCCCATGTGGGGAAAGCGAATGTATGAGAAGAGATATAACAGCCGCTATTATTCTTTCAGTTATGAGGGCTGGAAGTTCTTTATCCTGGACGGAATCAAGATCCAGGAAGAGAAAAGAGATTACACAAGCGGAGTTGACTCCGTACAGATAGAGTGGATCAAAGAGGAGCTGGGCAAGACTCCGGAAGAGACCCCCATAATAATATCCATACACACCCCATTAATAAATCCTCATGCCATAGAGAGCTCTGATTCAAGAGCACTCTCCAAGAATTCTGAAACAGTGCTTAACCTGTTCAGGGATCACAACCTGAAATTAGTTCTCGAGGGCCACACCCACACATACATGAATCTTTATTTTCACGGGATTCATTATATATCAGGAGGATCGACTCAATATGGTACTGACCCCTGGGATGATGGATATATTTTAGTCAAGGTTAAAGATGGCAATGAAGAAAGTGAGTTTATCCCAACCGTCAGGAATTAAATTTATACTCAGGATCAACCTTTTTATACTTGTAATACTGATATTCTCAGCATCGGTTTCAATTCCTGTATACGGACAGGTTTCCAAGGAACCCTCTGCCGGGATTATGGCCGGTCAGCCAGTACGAACAGGAACCGCCAACGGATCAGGATTGTTGTTTTACCTTTCAGGAGAGAACGGGTTCAGGGCGGACCGTGCATCTGGCGGACAATTATTGCCAAACTACAATGAATATGTTCAGGTTATCTCCGACGGGGCCTTGGGAAAAGGATTCCGGGCCGAGGATAACCAGTTGCTGAGTTACTGGGCTCCCGGCAATATTTATGCACAGAGGGGGACACTGTCGTTTTTCTGGCGATCCAGGTACCCGGTAGGGCCAACTCCGTTCCCCATATTCCGGGTAAGCTATGCCGACCACTCCAGCTGGGACATGGTCTGGCTCCGGATTGATTATAACGGTGCCGGTTTCGATGCTTTCGTAACTGACATCGGGCTTTCAAGAACCCGTGTTTCCTGGTTTATGGATGACTTTCCGGATCCCGGTGAATGGGTTCACCTGGCGCTCTCCTGGGATGAAACTGAAGGAATCAGGTTATACGTGAACGGAAAGCTTGCAGCACAAAAATCGTCCAATAGTACTGTTTATGATGCGGGACTCGACCAGATGGGACCCCACTCCCGGATCATAAGCCCTTACCAGGTCCAGAGTGCCTACAGCTTTATGCGGGGAGGTGATATGGATGAACTTCGTATTTACGACCGGATGCTTTCTGATGAAATGGTTGACGGACTGGCAAAGGGAGAGGCCCCGGATCCGCTTCCCCCATTAAACCGAAACCTGGAAAACCGCAAATGGCGGGATGCCTGGTGGCTCCGTCATGGCTGGAACCTTCCGACCCCCCCTCCACCTGCCCTTCCTTCCGGCCGGACTATGGTCAGGAAAGTTGAGATTCATGATGCATACGATATCAAAAGATGGTACTGGAAGGCAAACGACGGGATAAGGGAAACCACCTGGCCCGGGGTTTATAATATGTCCAGGCTGCCCGGGCGATACGATTATTTTGTCCTGCCTGACTGGGATTGCTATTCAGGTTCCGGACAATCGGTAACGTTCAACATTCCGAATGAAAAATGGAATCATGTGGAGATGTGGGGCAAGGCCTGGGGAGAGCTGACTTACGAAAGTGAAATGAACCGCGATTACACATTCGGTGTAAAGACCATGAACCAGGTGAAATCCTTCCACCGTCTTAAGGATCCCCGCACCGGTGGAAAAATCAGGTTTGACAATGCCCTTATCGAAGAACCCATAGGATCATTTGATCTCTATTATATAGCTGAAGGAACAGCACCGGAGGGTCTCGCAAGAGAGAGTTTCACCCTTGCGCCAGCACCGGGTTCATTCGAAAACCCTGCACTTGAGAAGATCGCATCATTCATCCGGGGAAGATACCCGGCCGATGAAAGAGCCATGATGGTCGCTCAGCCTGATGCACGGGTCAGGAAAGCTTCTCCCGGCTTCGTCCCGGAGAATTCCTATCCCTTTATTCATATACTGGTGCCCTATTCCGGAAAAGAGGATGCGGGACTGGATGGGATTGAGATAAAGCTGCCGTCGCTCCTGGTCAGGCCGACACATGGTGATCTCTTCCCCGTAAATATCAGGGTTAAGGATCCTTTATGGCCCATGCGCGACCTGGCAGATTTCAGTTTCTCTGTAAGACCGGGCGATTCGCCTGTTCTGTGGATTGATACCCGCGACCGTATCCTTCCGGAAAAGCATGCGCTCTATATTACCATTGCAGGAGCTGGCACCGGCCTTACACCCGGTCTTCTGAACGGGACCCGGATAGACCTGGTCTACACCTCCGGGGAAGTGGCCAGGGTTGAACATGAAGCAGACCGGTTTACCCAGGTACGGGATCTCTACGCGCATATGGTTGAAGAAAGGCCCGGGTCGCCCCGTCTGAACCTTTATAACAGGTTTATGGCCGACTGTAATGATCTTCTTTCGGTGAATCCCGATCACTGGCTGGCACAAACCTATATGTATGCCGTTACCCGGGAAAACAAACCGGAATTCAGTATCCCGGAATGCCCCGACGGAGTTCCCCGGTGGGCACATCTACAGGCAGTATACCTTCGGCAACTGGAGAGGATCGTTAACTACTATATGGACAACAGGCAGATCGCCAACGGGGAGTTCGGCGGGGGACTCTCGGACGACGGGGACCTCACCAACATGTGGCCGGGAATAGCATTGCTGGGAATAGAACCTGATAAGATCCTGAACTCACTGAGACTGCATATGAGCGCCTACTATGACCAGGATAGAGAACCGTATTATTCCGCATTACGCCAGAGAAGCCTTCCGCTTTTTACCAACGGACTGCCCACAATTACTACAGATGAGCTGCATACCCTGGAAGAAGGAATACAGGTAGTGGGACAGCTCCAGCTGCTTGATCACGGGAACCCTTTGTACATGGAACGGGGTATGGAAACAGCCTCGAGGCTGCTCAACGATGTTACACGGATTAATCCAGCCGGGCACCGCCATTTCCGGTCACGCTACTACGGAGGCACCAGTATCTCAACGGAGGAACCGTGGAACTGGTCAGTGAACCGGAACTACCTCATTCTTCACTCCTCCTACCTGGTGACCTGGTATAATGGCAACCCCAATGTCCGCAGGATGATCATTGAACTGGCAGACGGTCTCCTGGACCACTTTCGGGACGGAATACTCTATTCTGAAATAAACTTCGAGACTGACAAGGACAGGCTGCCTGTAGGCAACAGAGCCGGGAGAAACCCCTGGACCCTTTTAACAACTGCCTAT
>CAZIAU010000383.1:0-4024 GCA_964536755.1 uncultured Bacteroides sp.
AACAAGACAGTTACTGTTATTACCAACGATCCCAAAAACAGTAAATTGGTGTTGTGGGTGAAAGGGGAAGTTGTGAAAGGTTAGTGGTTAGTGGTTAGTGGTTAGGATGTTAGGGTGTTAGGGAAAAGGGTTAGGGATTCCTGACTGTTGATTTGAACTTATCCAGAATGGCCGTTGCAGCCATGAATGATGTTATTTCTCCCCTGTCTATTGCTTTTTCATATTCTTTCAACTGTCTCTTTAATGCCGGGTTGTTAAAAAACTGCTGGTAGATCCCTTCCCTTATGGATTCGTACATCCAGAATCTTGATTGCTCACTTCGTCTGGTATCGAGGTATCCGCTGGATGTAACGGAATCCCTGTAATCCATCAACATTTTCCAGATCTCTTCGATCCCTTCATTGTTGATTGATGAACAGGTTTTTACAAGAGGATTCCAGCCTGAAGGGGATGGAGGGAACAGGTGAAGTGCATTGGCAAATTCCTCCCTGGCCCTTCCTGCTTTTTTAATATTGGATCCGTCTGCCTTATTGATCACAATAGCATCCGCCATCTCCATGATCCCGCGTTTAATTCCCTGTAATTCATCCCCCGCACCTGCAATCATGATCAACAGGAAAAAATCTACCATTCCATGGACCGAAGTTTCCGATTGTCCCACACCAACGGTTTCCACAAAGATATTTTCAAACCCTGCTGCCTCACAGAGGATAATGGTTTCTCTGGTTTTTCTGGCGACACCTCCCAGGGTACCCCCTGACGGTGATGGACGGATGTATGCTTCAGGCGATCCTGCAAGTTCTTCCATCCTGGTTTTATCTCCCATGATGCTACCCTTTGACCTCTCACTGCTGGGATCAATAGCAAGGACTGCAAGATTGCCTCCATTTTGAATAATATATTTTCCAAGGGATTCAATGAAAGTACTTTTCCCGGCACCCGGAACTCCTGTTATCCCGAGACGGAAGGCCTTTCCCGAATGCGGTAAACATGAGCCAAGGAGTTCCTGTGCTTCTTCCCGGTGTTGAGGCAGTGCGCTCTCCACAAGCGTGATTGCCCTGCTGAGCATGGGAATGTCACCTGCAAGAATCCCGTTCCGAAGTTCGGTTACCGTAGCAGGCCGCTTCATTACCTGTTTCATCCGGCTGACTGCATCCTTGTTTACAGGATCCTGCGAGGCAACTCCTTCAGAAACCGACAGGGCGGATTTTTGCTTTTTCTTGCCTCCCATCAGCTATTCAATGTTACGGCATTGTATATTTATTTTTAAAGTAATCGTAGATTGACATCTGCGCCCTCACATCGGGCCCCCTGGTAACAATCCTGATGTTGTTCAGATGTTCATCAATTTCACATGCTTTAACATTGTCTGAAAGCTGAATATTCAAAACGTTCAGCAACTCTTTTTTTGCATCCCGGTCATAGACCGGAACAACACATTCCACCCGCCGGCGAAGATTCCTTTTCATCCAGTCGGCCGATCCCAGGTAAATCTGGTGGTTACCATTATTCTGAAATACAAAAACTCTTGCATGCTCAAGATAACGGTCGACAATCCTGGTCACCGTGATATTCTTACTGTATGGCTTCCCGGGTACCAATGTACAGACCCCTCTGATGATCAGGTCGATCTTCACCCCGGCTTCACTGGCCCTGTATAGACTATCGACCATCTCCTGATCCTGCAGACCATTCATTTTAAGAAGAATATACCCTATATTCCCATTCTTAACATGTTCAATCTCATTGTTGATCAGCCGTATGAATTGAGAGACCATATTAAAACCCGGTACAAGTATATGTTTGAACCTTGGCCTGACTTTCTGATTCTCCAGGTGTTTATAAAGATCCTTAACCTCTTTTACCACCTCCGGATTTGATGTGAACAGCCCGTGGTCACAATAAAGGCGTGCAGTCTTTTCATTGAAGTTTCCTGTTCCCAGGTAAGCCTGATCCCCATGTTTTGAACCTTTCTTTCTTATGACCAACGCTATTTTTGCATGCACTTTCAGTTTGGGTATACTGTATATGATACGGATCCCCGCTTTGGTCATTTCACTGGCCCATTTAAGGTTAGCCTCTTCGTCAAACCTGGCTTTAAGCTCTACAAAAACCGTCACTTTTTTGCCGTTCTCTGCAGCGTCTATAAGTGAATTCACAACAACCGAATGGTCTGAAACCCTGTACTGGGTTGTCTTGATCTCTTTCACTGTCGGGTCCGATGCCGCTTCTCTTAAGAACCTGAGATAATGCTCAAAGGGCTGATAAGGTACATTGAGCAGGTAATCTTTTTTGGCAATCAGGGAGGATATGGGTTTCTTCAGAATGGCCAGTGCGGGTATGGGAACAGGGGGCAGGCTTTCAATCTCCAGGTCCGGATAGACTGGATTCGGAAAATTGAAGAAATCCCTGAAATTGTGCCTGCTGCCTCCCATTACCAGCAGGTCGTTGGAAATATGAAAAGAAGCGGTAAGGTAGTCCAGTAATTTATCAGGCATTTTACGGTCGTACTGAAAACGGTTTGGAAGGCCAACCGATCTGGCAGATCTGATCCTGTCAATAGCTTCAATCAGATCCTCCCCTTCATAATCATCATATTCCATATCCCCGTCCCTGGTAAGTTTTAGAGAATACCAGTTCTTAACCATGTATCCGGGAAAAATAGCTTTAATGTGTCTCATGATCACATCCTCCAGGAACATGATATAATGTTTTTCATCCTCACGCGGAAGCTCCAGGAACCTGGAAATATTATGATCGGTTGGGATTTTTACAATGCCGTATCTTTCACGCTGTTTCTTGCCTGGTGTATCAAGGCTCACCATTTCCATGGCTATATAGGGGTGGCCCGTTTTAAGGAAAGGACGTACCTTCTTCCTTACCAGCATCACAGGTTGAATGGAGGTGATAATATCCGAATAGAAAACCTCCCTTATATATTCCCGGTGGTCTTCTGATAATTTATCATCTTCTCCTACAACAATTATATTCTTCTTCCTGAGGGCCGGAAGAATCTCATCCTCGAAAATAAGGTGGAAGATGGATTGCTGATTGGTAACTATCTCATTTATCTGTCTGACAATCCTGGCAGGATCCACTTCCCTGAAATGTTGCTTGGGGAACTCGTTTTCATTCCGGAGCATATGCTTATAATAGCTCACCCTTACCTGGTAAAACTCTTCTGTATTGTTTGAATAGATCGCCAGAAACTTTATTCGCTCATAGAGTGGAAGGGTTTTATCCATTGCCTCCTGCAAAACTCTGAAGTTGAAGGAGAGCCAGCTGATATCCCGGTTAAAGTATTCGTAATTGCCCATAGACAGCGGATATAAATGCAAAGGTAACTATTGTTTGAATATTGAACCTGAAATATTTTAAATAAGGTCATCCGGCCAATTTGATGAAAACTTACCCCGGCCCGTTGAAACAGGGTTGACCACAGGCTTTTTATTACCCGGGATTATTATGCTGTGACTGTTAATTAATATTATTGTTCCATCTACTGTAATTTTACATATAGTTATACTTTTGTTTTCTTAATTACGCGAGCTTAGGATTTGGAGTTTATAAAACAGTATCGCAAGAGGTTCCGGATCGCTGCTTTCGGGATCAGTATTGTGGTTACCGGTATCATAATGTTTACCCGGGGCACTAAAACACTTAATGCGGTTCCCGAACTCAATGAATCAGCTGTTGTGGCAGATGAACCTGCGCTGAAGCATCCGGTAATGGCTGACTTCAATGAGTTTATGGATCTTGAGTTGGCTGGCAGCCGGACTGTTGGTGCAGCTTACACCATTGTGATGGGGGACCGGGTGGTTTATACGGGTACGTACGGAGAAAAGAGAGCAGGGAGCGGTGAGAAGGTGGATGAACATACATTGTTCCGGCTGGCTTCAGTATCAAAAGGATTTGCGGGCACTCTGGTCTGTCTTCTGGCAGAGAAAGGACAACTTTCCCTTGATCAGAAGGTCGTTGACCTCTACCCCGGTTTTAAATTGAAGGATTCATTGAATACGGCAGA
>CAZIAU010000384.1:0-4024 GCA_964536755.1 uncultured Bacteroides sp.
AGGCTCAGATTGCCGCGGGTGTTACTCCTACCCTTCTCAGGGTTTCAGTTGGACTGGAGCACATCGATGATATTATTGCTGATTTCCAACAGGCCCTTGAAAAAACAGAAATATAATTTGAGTAAATTTGAACAAATTATTTTAAATGGAAGAGAGGACACCCATAGTCCAGGTACTGAAGGAGCGGGTAGTGCTGCTGGACGGAGCCATGGGTACAATGATCCAGAGATATAATCTCTCTGAGGGGGACTACCGTGGAGAAAGGTTTAAATCCCACCCATGCGACCTGAAAGGGAACAATGATATTCTGTCATTAACCAGACCAGATATTATCAGGGAAATTCACGAGGCCTATCTTGAGGCCGGTTCAGATATCATTGAAACGAACACCTTCAGTGCAACTTCCATATCACAGTCTGATTACCAGACCGAATCTTCAGTATACGACATCAATTTTGAATCAGCCAGGATAGCTGCGGGATCTGCAGAACTTTATACCCGGAGGTCCCCCCTTAAGCCCAGATACGTGGCTGGTTCAATGGGGCCTACCAACAAAACCACCTCACTCTCCCCCGATGTGGAGGATCCCGGTTTCCGGGCCATTACATTTGATGAAATGAAGGATGCCTACCGTGATCAGGTCCGGGGACTGGTTGACGGAGGAGTTGATCTTCTTCTGGTGGAGACTGTATTTGACACCCTGAATGCCAAAGCTGCATTGATGGGAATTGAAGAATACCTTGAACAAAGGGGACTCAGGATACCGGTGATGGTATCGGGCACCATCAGTGATGCAAGCGGAAGAACTCTGTCCGGACAAACACTGTCGGCATTTATGCACTCCCTGGATCATATTGACCTGCTTTCCATTGGGCTAAACTGTTCGCTGGGTGCCAAGGAGTTACGCCCCTATCTTTCGGAGATGTCGGCAAAATCAAGACATTTTGTTTCTGTTCACCCCAATGCCGGACTTCCCAACCAGTTTGGAGAATACGATCAGACACCTGACCAGATGGCCGTTCATATCAAGGACTTCCTTGATTCGGGATTTGTGAATATAGTGGGAGGTTGCTGCGGCACTACTCCCGAACATATCAAAGCAATTTCAAAACTTGTAATAGAGGCTGAAGTCCGGCAGCCAAAGATCCCGGAACCGGGATTAAGGCTTAGCGGACTGGAACCATTGGCGGCATATCAAGGCTCTAATTTTATTAATATAGGGGAACGATGCAATGTGGCGGGGAGCAAAAAATTTGCCAGGCTTATCAGGGAAAAGAAGTATGATGAAGCACTTGAGATTGCCAGGAAACAGGTGGAAGACGGGGCTCAGATCCTGGATATAAACCTTGATGACGCCATGCTCGATGCTGAATATGAAATGGTTAAATTTCTGAACCTGCTCATATCAGAACCTGAAATTTCAAAAGTCCCCCTTATGATCGATTCGTCCAGGTTCCCGGTGATCGAATCCGGATTGAAATGTATCCAGGGGAAGTCAGTTGTAAACTCCATCAGCCTTAAAGAGGGAGAAAAAACATTTCTGGAACATGCCAGAAAGATCCATAGCTACGGAGCGGCGGTTATTGTGATGGCATTCGATGAGAATGGACAGGCCGACTCGTTTGAACGAAGGATAGCCGTTTGTGATCGGGCCTACAAATTGCTCACGGATAAACTGGATTTTCCACCGAACGATATAATATTTGATCCCAATGTTTTAACCATCGGAACGGGAATGGAGGAACATAACAATTACGCTGTTGATTTTATTAATTCTACCAGGTGGATAAAGGAGAATCTAACGGATGCAAGGGTAAGCGGCGGAATAAGCAACCTTTCCTTTTCTTTCAGGGGAAATAACAGGGTCAGGGAGGCCATACACTCTGTCTTCCTGTATCACGCCATCAAGGCAGGCCTGGATATGGGTATTGTTAATCCGGGATTGCTCCAGGTATATGATGAGATCCCTGCAGACCTGCTTGAATATACCGAGGATCTTGTATTGAACCGAAGGCCCGATGCTACCGAACGGCTTATTGAATATTCCTCTACTCTCGAGGCGGCAGAAAAGGAGGAAGACTCAACAGAAACTTGGCGGCACCAGACAGTTGATGAGAGGTTAAAACATGCACTTGTCAAAGGAATTGTCGAGTTTGTTGAGTCCGATGCCCTTGAGGCACATAAAAAATACGGGCTCGGACTCAAGGTGATCGAGGGGCCACTAATGAGCGGAATGAATGTGGTGGGAGATCTGTTCGGAGAAGGAAAAATGTTTCTTCCACAGGTAGTAAAAAGTGCCCGCGTCATGAAGCGGGCAGTTGCTACACTTCTGCCTTTTATTGAACGGGAAAAAGCATCCGGAGAATCCGGGGAAAACAGGACCGCGGGAAAGGTACTTATGGCAACCGTAAAAGGAGATGTACACGATATCGGTAAAAACATTGTCGGGGTGGTGCTGGGATGCAACAACTACCAGGTAATAGATCTTGGAGTCATGGTCCCCGCAGAAAAGATACTGGAAGAAGCAGAAAAACACCAGGCAGATATTGTAGGCCTCTCGGGACTTATCACTCCGTCCCTTGAGGAGATGATACATGTAGCTTCTGAAATGGAAAGGAGAAATATGAGCCAATCCCTGCTTATTGGAGGGGCAACCACATCAAAAATCCATACTGCGGTTAAAATTGAACCCTCCTACAGCAGGCCTGTAATCCACGTGAAAGATGCTTCAAAAAGTGTTTCGGTCGTTAGTTCTCTTCTTTCCGGCGATAAAAGGGATGGTTTTATACGTGAAATCAGCCGGGATTATTCACAGCTCAGAGAAAATTACGCGGGTGCCGGCAGGGAAATCGAGTACCTTGGAATTGAAGAGGCAAGGAACAGGGCTCTCAGGATAGAATGGGCGACTGAAGGTATTTTCAGGCCAAAACAACCAGGGATACATAGCTTAACAGACTTTCCCATAGATGAAATCAGCAAATACATAAACTGGATATTTTTCTTCGTAACCTGGGAGCTGAGGGGAAAGTTCCCGCAAATTCTGGATGATGCAAAGTACGGTGAAGAAGCCCGGAAGCTTTATAATGATGCCCTGGAGATGCTGAAATTGATAATTTCGGAAAAATGGCTTACTGCAAATGCGGTATTCGGCATATTTCCGGCAAACTCATCAGGAGATGATCTGATTCTTTACTCCGACGAAACCAGGGATAAGATAATGACCCGTTTCACCAATCTTCGCAACCAGACTAAAAAAGAGGATGATCTGCCCAACTTGTGCCTGTCTGACTTTATAGCACCTTCCGACTCCGGAATCGGTGATTACCTGGGCGTATTTGCTGTTACGGCAGGCATCGGGATTGAAAAGAAACTGCAGGAATTTGAAGCTGATCATGACGATTATTCCTCCATTATGCTTAAGGCACTCGCTGACAGGCTGGCAGAAGCTTTCACCGAACTGCTCCACGAAAAGATCAGGAAAGTATACTGGGGATATGCTGAAAATGAGTCCCTGGAGACAGATGATCTTTTCAAGGAGAGATACCAGGGGATCAGGCCGGCACATGGCTACCCGGCCTGCCCTGACCATTCTGAAAAGGAGATCCTTTTTAACCTGCTGGAAGCAGAAAAATACGGCATTAGATTAACTGAAAACTTTTCAATGGTGCCGGCTGCATCGGTCAGCGGACTCATCTTTGCAAATCCCCGGTCAAAATATTTTTTTATAGGGAAAATAGGTAAAGACCAGGTTAACGATTATGCTCAAAGGAAAGGGCTTACGGCAAGCCAGGTGGAGAGATTGCTCGCTTCCAATCTGAATTACTGAACATTCTGAATAAGGTCGCCTGCCGATGGCTCCATAACTATTTCCAGCCTGGCCCGGTCATTTACAAAATCAGCGACTATTTTCCTGCCCCTGATTGATACATCCTTCCGGGATGTGATTTTTTCAATACTGATATGAGGGATATTGATGGCATTTACACCAATTCTCCCTTCTGAGAGCCATGCCTCTACCACATAG
>CAZIAU010000385.1:0-4017 GCA_964536755.1 uncultured Bacteroides sp.
TAAATGGTACAATCACGGTTCCCTGGGGCATTTACAAGGGAGATCCCATAGTCAGGTTATTGACCCTGGGAGATGGCATGGCCTGGCAGTATGTTGAGAAACCGGTATTTGAAGATTCGGTTCATACTATTATGCAGTCTGGTGATCATTTGATTGTTAGAGCTGCTGGTACTGAAGCAAAAATGATTGAGCAATCATTGGAAATTACTGTTCTGGATCCCTCTGATGATATGAATAAGGTGTTTCCCAAAAGGAGCCTCAATCTCCCTGATCCGGATGTAGATCCACCAGGGACATTAGCTGTATGGGGTGGAACCCGGTATTATGTAACAGATGGTGAGCCTGTTATTGATACGATTGGAAATGTAGGTTTTGCCACACGCATAGATACCCTGTACAAATACCTGGAATGGGCTCCCGAGGCAAGTCCGGAGATGATATGGGTTGATGGAAATGTACGAGTGGATCTGAAACATGGTGATATACTAAAAATCACGTCGAAAAGTGGCGCTGCAAAGGAGTATTTTATTGATGTACAGGAAATGCAGAAAAGTGATGAGGCATCCCTTAGTGCAATCACATGGCCTGATATTACCATGGATGATATCTTATTTGATTTAAGGTGGACCAGTGATACGGTGCCCGGGTTTTCTACAAACACCTATAATTATGTAATTCCGCTGAAGTATGGTACCACTAATGTGCCGGCATTGAAGGCTTATAAAACTCAAATGAATTCCGTGATCCAGGTTACACCTGCAGTCTCTCTTCAGGGAGGCGCAGATGAACGGACAACCGTAATAAAAGTTACATCAGAATCGGCCCTGACGGAGAGAACATATAAGATCACATTCAATATTAGTGTCCCGGATGAGCTTGTTCAGAAGTTCGAAGTTGAACCATTCTTCTCGGAATACCACAATAAGTTCTCAGGAAAATCAGAGTGGTTGGAAATTTGTAATCCGGGCAATAAGGACCTTGATTTAAGCAGGTACCTGATTACCTGGGGAAAATTGATCAATCCTGCCCAGGCAATCGAGGCAGATCTTGATTTTGCAAACAGGTACAATATGTATGTTCCCGGTTATAAATTTACAGATGATTCTGCAGCCTGGGCTAACGGGTCGAAAAAGAAAATACTTGAGTATGACGTAACGGATCCCAATGTAGATGCAAACGGAGGTACTTTCGTAATTGCAGGTCGCAAAGTCCAGGGTGTCCTGGACAATTATGATTTTATTACTGAAAACAGCTTTAATATCGATTTCCCATCGGATGAGGAGTCAAGGCTAAATGCATGGGGACTAAGTTTTGGGACTTTCAATACGATTGTAAATTCCGGAAATAAAGATATAGTATACTTCCTGTTCAGGATAGATAATGATTCTATTCTTTCCGGCGATAAAGCAATTGGAGATATTGTAGATTTTACGCTTATTGACCAATTAGGTTTTGAAGACGGTACAGAATTCCTGCGAATTGCAGGTTATACCGGTACAGGCAAGAAAAACCATAAAATTCAAAGAAAACCCGAAATATGGCATGGCAATCCAAGTTATGCAATTTCAGGAGCCAGCGATCCTGAAGAGTGTGAGTGGACTTATTACAGCTTGTTTGATAATCCTGATGGTATAAGCGACCAGGAACATTTTTCAACAATGGGTAATCATATTCTGGATCCGGTTACTGTCTACATATCAACTGTAAGCTCGCTGTTGTATCTTGTTGATCCGGGGTATGAAGGAAATCTGAGGATCCAGGGAGTCAGTAATGGTGAAACAGTTTCAGATTTCATTGCAAATCTAATTCCTGCCAGCGATGCCCAGACACTGGTGGTGAAATCCGGAACAGACGATGAAGTGCTGGATTCCGTAGTTGCTGTTTCTTCAGGAGATACCCTGATGGTGACGGCTGAAGATGGAAATACCATTACAAAATATACGATTTTGATAGATCCGCTGGATTCCAATACATCACTTAATGTTAAAGCAGGATCATCCCTCAGCTTTGATGGTGAGAAAGTAACCGGTATTGTTCCTGGCACAGCATTGAAGGTCGTGCTGGATGAAGTTGAGACTGCATCAGATCTTTCTGTATTAAATGTGCTGAATAGTGGTGGAGAATTAGTTCCGCTTAAAGCATTGAATGCGGAAGGAGAGTATGTTGATATCCTGGCCACCAGCTCCATCTGGTTCGAAGTTATTGCACAAAACGGAGACAAGAAGATGTATCAGCTGATGACTGAGGGATCTGTTAAAGATGCTTATGTTCTTTCAGAGGTATATTCTGTCATAGATAGCAATCTGGTGATCGCTTCAGTGCCCGATGGGATCAGAGTGGCTGCATTCATGGCAAACCTAATTCCTGCTGACGGAGCTACAATGAAAGTTCTTGACAAAGCGGGCTATGAAAGAACGTTGGGTAGAATTGCTTACGATGATGTGCTGGAGGTTGTTTCAGAAGACGGATCGGTAACAGTTACCTATGAGATCAACTTCCAACTGGCGATTATCGTCCAGCCCAACCAGGCTCCGGTAGTTTCAATATTACTTGACAATACAAGTCTTGAGAAGGATACGCAAGTCAGTATTTCTGCTGATGCGTCTGATGATGGACTGCCGGCAGGAAGCATTTTAACATATGCATGGACTGTTACGGCCGGGGATATGGGTAGCGTAGTGTTTGGAGATGCTTCAGGAGCTACTACAGAACTTACGATTACAACAGTAGGATCATATACATTGCAGGTAAGTGTAAGTGACGGAGAACTTTCCTCAACAGCAAGTGTGGATGTAACTGTCCAGACTACCGATGTTGCAGAAAATCTCAACTCAGTATTTAAAATGTATCCTAATCCTGCCAGGTATGCCCTTGATATCGAGAAGGGACAACAGAAGGCAGAAGTGGGTATTTATGCTATTACAGGGAAAGCTGTTTTCATTTCTGTTTCAGAAGACCCAAAACTGAGAGTGGATCTTAACCAGTTTGAAGCGGGGATGTATTTTGTGTCAGTAAAGTCAGGTTCTGAAGTCATAACCCGCAAGCTGACTGTTGTGAAGTAGACAAAGGGCAAGAGGTCAACAGTAAAAACGAGGTTGGGGAAATTCCCCAGCCTCTTTTTTTAATCTAGGTGGACACACTTATGATGCGATCCCGTTTCTCTTGCAGTACTTGTCTGTGATCCTGGTGTTATAGAGACGGTTTGAGAAGGAGAATTTTTCCTGAAAGAGGCGGCATGTTAATTGTGCCTTCGATGTAGGAGACTGTTTGAGGATTGATATATCGTTGATCAAGCTTAAGGGTGTAACTTGTCGGCTTACTGAGTGGCCCATCGCCATCCCTGCCAAGATCCTGATCGATGGCTGCGTCATTTCCTTTAAAATCCCATTGGCTTTCTGTAGCCGTAGGATTGATGAGGACCAAACCGTTTTCATAGCAGCGCATAAATACATTGCTGTCTTTATAGCGATACGCATCTATATCACCCGGTTTGTGAGTTTCAAGCGGTTTACCCAGTGGCAGAAAAAGTGTATAGGGCAATCCCATCTTGTAGGTTAATCCACCAAAGGGGTGTGTCCAGGTTGGTCCGACAGAAGGAAGATGAAAAAAGGCGCTGAGATAGTTTACGTCGAGCACGGGACCCGTTCCTTCTTTTTCGATATCCCGCTCTTCTTCTTTTGGCTCGTAAACCATATAGAGAAAGGCGCTGGAATAGATCATGGCGCGGTCATATTCATCTTGATTTCGTGAAGTAAACGGAGCCTTCATGGAGAATGACACACCCAGATCTTCTTTGAAAGCGATTTGAAGCATTCGAAACTGATCAAGAAAATTTGATCCGCAGGCAGCCACGCCCATTTCGGTATGATAGGCATCCACAGGCCGGGGTTTAAGATCAGTAGGGATCAGCAGTTGCTTACTATAGCCACCGTCTCCCTGATCCTTTTCAAAGTTATGGTTTCTTACACCATTGGGCTGAAGCACCGGCCACCGGCCCAGTCTCTTATAGATATATTG
>CAZIAU010000386.1:0-4012 GCA_964536755.1 uncultured Bacteroides sp.
CAGCATTTCGAAAGGTTGACACAGCGCCCTTAATATAGCCACACGCTGTTGCTGGCCGAAGGAAAGAATCCCTGCTTTCCGGTACAGGAAAGCCTTTATGTCCAACCTTAAGGCCATTTCTTCAATTTCCTCAGAAGTTTTATAGTGTGTGATGGAGTTCTTCAGCTCTATATTTTCAAGGGCAGAAAGATCTTCAAATAATTCCAGACCCTGGAATATGTATGATAATTTTTCTTTTCGTATGCGGGACCACTGTCTGAAATTCAGTCCTGAAATATCATCATGGTCAAGATAAACGGCTCCCACGTAGTCCTTCCTTATCCCGTATATTACCGAAAGCAGGCTGGTCTTTCCCTTCCCCGAAGGTGCTTCGATGATATAAATGCTACCCTGCTCAAATAATACTGTTTCCGCCTCCCAGATACCGGAGCCCGAGGTTTTCTGCTCCAACATGGGATGCGGAATCATTTTTTCTAACCGGATGGTCATGATCTCGCTTCAAATGATATTCCTGACTACTTGTGTTCCTCGGTCAGTTTCAAAATAGTATAGAGGCTGTTCTCTGTCGGCCTGTTAGATTTTAACGTGATTTCATTTTGATAGTTGCCCGCCGAGATCCCCAGGTAGTCAAAGGGTTCCGTAACTAAATCTATCCACTTTTTCTGTTCGGGTTTCTGATCCAGCAAACTCTGTATCATGACGGGATAACTTGCCAGATCCAGGTTCACGTATACCCCCATGGAGCCATCTGCAAAATCCCTGAATTTCGAATCCCTCAGTGATTTGTCAAGTTTGCCACCGTCAATGGTTTCTTTATATCCCAGTGCATTTGTAATAACCCACATGTTGTTAATAATTCCACTGTAGATTTCCGTACCCTGAACATTTATCACGAAGAAATCGCCCTGCTGATCGACCGACAACATACCTTTTACATTTTCCATCAACTTTTCTTCAATGGCTTTGCTGTTTACCCCGAGTCCGATGAAAACTTCCACGGGGATCATTGCCTCTCCTTCAATAGCGTTTACGGAAATCGTAAAATCGCCTGTAAATGCTTTCGCAATCTCCTCGGCCGGAACACCCGTAGCTTCTTCCAGTTTTTTACCGGCCAGTTCCAGCTGGTCCACAGCCAGTTTTTTTACCAGATCACCGACCTTTTCAAGGTTCATGGATCCTGCAGCTGCCAGCAAAAGATTACCCCCCGGAGCCAGGTCAAGCATATCCTCATTCAGTGCAGGATTCATTACGAGGATCTCCTCAAGGTTTTTTTCCACCTCTTCACTGAAATGTGTTTCCCCTGAAATATACATAGCACCATCAGCAAAATCGATGTATACCTGAGCATAATTGTTATAAAGCTGTACCGGAAGCTCAATATCCTTATCATCCGGCATCATTTTTTCCACAACCTTCCGCATATCATTGGAAGAGATCCAGAAGTTGACATCCTTCATCTTTCCAAGGAAATCCCTGAAGTCCACCAGGCTGGTAATGGATTCTTCCTTCACGGGATTGAACATGCTCTCAAAACTGGTGGTCCAGTATGAAGTTTCAAATTCATCATTGTCAGGCGATACCAGTACAATCATCTGATCCTGGTTCCAGGCGATTGCTCCTTCCTTATCCGGGTGAATGTAGGTATAATCATCCATCTCGATGAACCCGGGAATGGAATCCTTATCTATCTTACTGAGTACAGTCTCAAATTTGTCCACATTTTTCATCCCGCAGATAACACCGATCACGGGGGCCTCCTCCTCCATCTTTACAAAAACATAGGCATACTCATCAAGCATCAGTCCGGTACTGAGAGGATTTTCAATAATCTGTTCCCAGATCTCGTCCTTAACTTTTTCTTTGATCCCTTCAAGCGAGTTCAGTTTCCCTTTTGTGTGGAGTTGCATGGGTTGCAATGACATGACTCCGACAGCATCGTCGGGTATGCTGTTTACGAATTCGGGTGACTTTTTTGTACACGAGCTAAAAACAAGCCCCACAATTAAAATAATAATTACAGATAGTCTGTTCATGGGAATTCTCTTTGGTTTGGAATTATTATCAATAAATATACTACATAAAAATAATAGTGACAGGGATATACTGACCTGCTTTACCAGGTACGCTCTTTAAGGTATTCATCCAGGGCTTCCCGGGACATTGGCAGGTCTTCTGTCCCGTCCACCCACTCCAGAAAAGCTGCCTTGATCTCATCACTCCAGCGGCCATCGATCTGGCCGGGGGTATAGATCCCCTTTTGCAGCATAAGGTGGCCGAACATATCCCTGAGCATAATGAATTCGGCCCTGGTTACCACCTCCCCGGCCAGGTGAGCCGGGATGAACAGTACCCCTGTCTTTTTGGCAAGTACTACATCGCCGGGAAACACTGTCGCCCTGCCGATCCGGATGGGAACATTAATACCCATCAGCATGCTCTCGGTAAGATAAGATGGATCGAATCCTCGTACAAATGCATTAAACCCTTCTATTCTGGAAAGACCTTCAAGGTCTCGTGAACCTGCATCGAATACTACCCCATTCCCGGAATTGGCCATGATAGCATTGCCCAGGTTATCCCCGATCAGTGTTCCGTCCACCACCTTACCGAAACCATCGGCCACATAGACATCACCCTGTACCAGTGCGTCAATGGGCCATGAATTCATTGCGCCGATCCGGCCAAGATCATGTCCTTTCTCAGTGAAGCGCTCCATTATATCAGGACGTCTGGGCATATATAGTGCTGTCAGGGCCCGGCCTACGACCGGTTCATCCTCATGAATGATGGTCCAGTTACCTTCAAACTGGTTGAAATAACCCTTCGAGCGCAGAATTCCCCAGGCTTCCTCTATGGAGACTTTCTCCATTCTCTGAAGTATCTCGTCGGGTACCTTTGGCCTTCCATCCTCGAACCGTTCCCCTTCCCATTCATTGGTGAGAAAGATCAGCTCTTCCGGTGAGTTAAAGAATTGTGCACTTAAGTATATGTTGAACAGAAAGGCAAGAATCGCAGTTGAAATCAGTGGTTTCATGGGTAATTTTTGTAATGGACGTTTCATGAGTCTGTACATTTAACCTGTTATGATTCCCTGCCGGAAGCCCGACGCCACCAGGTGGCTATAGACGATCCGGTAATGTTCATCATGGGGCCGAATACAGCCGGCGCCAGTCCGATAGTGGCCACTCTTCCCATCTGAAGTGCAATGCCGGATGCCAGCCCGGCATTCTGCATACCCACCTCCAGGGCAATGGTCCGGCACGATTTTTCATCCATCCGGGCCAGCCTGCAGATCCAGTAACCGAGAAAATAGCCCGATGCATTGTGAAGGAGACATGCCAGTATCAGCAGGAACCCTATTTCAAGAAGGCTGTCCCTTCCGGCAGCTGTAATTACCAGGATAATGATACCGATCCCGGCCATAGATAAAAAGGCCATGGCCCTATCCAGAATTTCCCTGCTTCCTTTGACCAGTTTCCTGAACAGAATGGCAGCCACTACCGGAAGGATCAGGAACCAGACCAGGTCTTTCCCGAATTGAATCAGAACTGCGGCAGGGGAAATTTCTGCTGTCAGTGAGAGGATCAGGTTCTTGCCTGCGATTATCAGCAGGTAGACAAGTGCCTGAACAGCGATACTTTTCCGATTATTTTTTCTATAGGCCAGAGCATTAAAGATCAGGCCACCCACAATTGGCAGGATCACGATGTTGATAATACCGAGCATCATTCCCCAGAAATCAACAGGTACAAACTGTCCGGCCAGGAGCTTCATCAGCGATGGGGTGATCAATGGAGAAAGCATTGTGGCGACTGCGGTAAGGGTAACTGAAAGTGCCAGGTTTGCTTTAGCAATGAACGACATTACATTGGAGGCGAGACCGCTGGGGGAGGAGCCCACCAGGATAATTCCGGCGGCAATTTCCGGAGGGAACCCAAAGGTAGTTGCAATAATATATCCCACTACCGGCATAATGGTGAACTGACATGCCAATCCAAGAAACACACCCTTT
>CAZIAU010000387.1:0-4010 GCA_964536755.1 uncultured Bacteroides sp.
TTCATTGATCTCACGCATTCTCGCCTTTCCCTGGTCGTCAAGGTTGGCGCCACCTTTTACAAACCG
The DNA here is from genome assembly GCA_964536755.1 of uncultured Bacteroides sp. GTDB lineage: Bacteria > Bacteroidota > Bacteroidia > Bacteroidales. The sequence continues at coordinate 67 of CAZIAU010000387.1, forward strand.
TTTGTAGATCTTTTCCAGTACTCTTGCCTGTTCCCCGGTCAGTTCCCCGGATCCCTGGTTCTCATATACTGTTTTAACCCGGTCAAAAAGCTGGGTATTCAGCATCATATTGCTCTGGTGTGCAGAGGTGATGGGGACAAGGACGCCTGCAATGGAGTCAATTTCATCACTGGTTTCGGCCGATCTCAGCCTGTAAAAGACTCCGCCAACCTTTCGGAGGATTTCGCCGCTCAGATCAAATGCAGCGATTGTGTTCTCAAAGTCGGGAGCATCAGGATTGGCAACAATCGCTTCAATCTCTGCTTCCTGCTGCCTGATGCCTTCCTTAAAAGCAGGTATAAAATGTTCGTTCTTAATAATATCGAATGGTGGAACCCCGAAAGGAGTTTCATATTCAACAAGAAATGGATTCATGGTTTCTTTTTTCTTACTGTCGCAACCGGAAAAGACTATTGCTAAAACACCAACAACTATAATCAGTTTTTTCATCCCTAATTATTTGATTCTTAATAGTTTAATATTAGTGAGGTATAATCTGAGGACGGCAAAGTTACCGAAATCGCATGATATAATTATGTTTTGTCATAACTATCCGTCAGAGTTATGCTGTAAGGCATAAAAAAAGAAGGGCTGTCATGTCGATTGACAACCCTTCCGGCAGAAACCTAAAGATTTTGATAATGATAAAATAGACTACAACCGTTCACACATGAATTAGATCTTGTCTGTTTCAACAACTCTTCCGAGTATATCTGCATAAGGCATCATCAGATACTCTTTACCGTCAAATTCCAGTTCGGTGCCTGTGAAATTCTTGTAGAAGACCACATCACCTAACGATATCTCGGGATCTTCAATCCCACTTAATGCCAGAACCCTGGCAAATTGCGGTTTCTCCCTGGCGGTATCCGGGATGATGATCCCGGAAGCTGTTTTCTCTTCAGATGCTTCAACTTCCAGAAGCACGTGTTGATTAATTGGTTGTAATTCTTTCATTTTTAATTGAATTTAGGTTTACTAACTGAATTGAACTCACTTTATATCAAGCAGCTGATTGATCCTGGTCTTATCAAAGCCCACAATCATCTGTCCGTTGATCTCGGTCTGCGGAACGCCTTGTTGTCCGCTCTTTCTCACCATGGCTTCTGCAGCAGCTGTATCACTTGCTACATTTATATCCCGGAACGCTACCTTGTTCTCCTTCAGATAGGTCTTGAGCGTATTACACCAGGTGCAGGTGGGTGTACTGTAAACAGTTACCTGTCTGGTCTTTGTGGTATTTCCCTTCGGGACAGATCCGATCTCCCGACCCTCCAGAACAGACCCATATGCCGATCCGGTCTGACAGCCTTTGATGATATTAACTATTTTCTCCTGGTTAAATACAACAAGGCTAGGAACACTGTCCACGTTAAGGCGTCCATGAATATCCCTTACCTGGTTAACGTCGGCTGCATAGACCGGATAACCTGCATCTGTATCTATTTCACCGATCCTGCGAAGTGCACATTCACTTTGCTCCGTTCCGCTCTTATAAAGCAAAAGGAAAGATTTTTTGGCTGATAACAGGCCTGATTCCAGCTCTTTATATGATCGTATTGATTTCACCTGCATTGCTTTTTTATATTGATGTGCAAAGAAATAAATTGTGAATGGGGATATCTGTAACTTTAGTCACACAAGGGTGAATAATCTATTCGCCCCCTGGAGAGCATAATCAACCCGTTCCGCTCCATCTGCTTGAGCAACCGGGAAATGACCTCCCTTGAACTGTTCAACGCCAGGGCCACATCCTGGTGCGATCCCTCAAATATCTTAGAACCGGACGAATTATAACGGTCAATGAAGAATTTCTCAAGCCGCTCATCCATCTTAAGGAATGCGATACTGTCCAGGGTGTCCAGAAGTTCCTCAAATCTCTTCTGCATGGATCTCATCACATATTCTTTCCAGGTCTGGAACTGGCTCATCCAGCTATCAAGCAGCTCAACCGGAATCAGGATAGCCGTGGTAGGTTCTTCCGTTATGGCTTTCACCCGGCTCTTTGTCCTGTCCATACAGCAGATCAGGGAAACAGTACATACTTCTCCGGGCCTGAGGTAATAGAGAAGCAGCTCATTTCCCATTTCGTCTGTGCGGCACACCCTTATCAGACCTGAAATCACGATAGGAAACGATCTGATATACTGATCCTCCCTGATCAGTTCCTGTTCTGCGGAGAATTCCCTGTACGTTCCTGAATCACTGATGGCCGTTCGCAATCCGGATTCAAAGAACGGGAAACGTTTTTTTACAATTTCCTCTTCCATATCTATCGTTCATCATTTATAGGGCCTCTTGCTTCTGATCCGGCCGGGCCCTTTTTCAATGGCATCCTTTTTTCTGCGTTGTAACATCCTTCCATAGAACATCAGCACAATGCCGGTAAAGAACGGACTGTAAACCAGTAAACGGGATAATTTCGTCAGGATGAAACCCGCATTATACCCGATGACGATAATCAGGCCTGCCACAGCAATAATAATACCTGCCCGGTACCATTTTCTTGACCGTTCTATATTTCCCTGTCCGGTTTCCGCCCGCAGTACCATTTCATCAATTCTCTTCATGACTGACTTCAGTTCTTCCTCAGATATTCCCGATTTTACAAGCCGGCTCCTTATTTCGGAATAACTTTCACCATCCAGCTTAAGTTGGGCAAACTCTTCTATTACAGAGTCACTGATTGGATCCATATTGTCAATTATTCCCCGTCTTTTTTCTTCAGGTATTTGTCCAGGAATTCCAGGATCTTTCCATATCCTTCAATCTGGTTCTCCTTCTTTCTGAATCCGTGTCCTTCATCATCAAATATTACATATTCCACGGGAACGCCATTTTTTCTTACGGCTTCAACCATTTCATCCGATTCGATCTGCAGTACTCTGGGATCGTTTGCACCCTGGAGAACCATGAGCGGCCTGGTAATATTCTCCGCGTGAAAAAGCGGGCTGATCCTGTAGAGCCGAATGGAATCTTCCGAGGTAGGATCACCCAGTTCATCATACAGTGCATTCTTCTGTGCTTCCCACCAGGGTGGAATTGAACGCAGGGTCCTGATCCAGTTGGTCACACCAAATATATTAACCCCAACGGCAAACTCCTCCGGATGAAAAGCAAGAGCAGCCATGACCATGTAACCGCCGTATGATCCTCCTATTATTCCCACTCTGTCCATATCTATATAACCGAGCCCTGACAGGTAATCTTTTGCCATTACACAGTCCATCAGGTCATCCTCGCCATGTCGCCGGTTGTCAAGATTATAATATGTTTTGCCGTAACCCGAACTGCCACGGTTGTTCACAGCAAGTAGTGCATATCCATGGTTTACGTAATACTGCAACAGACTGCTGAATCCCAGCCGGCTCTGTCCTCCTGGTCCTCCATGGATCCAGAGCAGGGCAGGTACTTTGTTCTTTGCTGAAGCCTGGTGTGGTTTATAAAGAATAGAAGGGATCTCAAGTCCGTCAAAAGAGGGATACCGGATTACCTTCCCCTCCACCAGGTCCTTTTCATCAATTTCCGGATTTAATGTATTTGTCAGCTGTACCAGGCTCTTATCATTGAAGTCATGTACAAAAATATTGCCCGGAGAGGTGGAACTGCCTGCTGATATACGAATCAGGTTTTCTGACCTGGAAATTGAAACACTGGAAATATCACCGCCCTTGAAATCCGGCATGTCAATCTCAAGACCGCTTTCAGTATCATATACTTTTACAACGGTTTTTGCATCTTCATTGATCCCGATTACACGGTATTTCTCATTGTATGAGTAGTTGGCATACATTACATCCCACCCTGCCTGGTACAATACCTCCTTCTCCCCGGTAACTGTATTATAGGAGGAGAGGTAGGTAAATTCACTTCCTTCATTGGTGAGGTAATAGAGTGTCCCGTCG
>CAZIAU010000388.1:0-4009 GCA_964536755.1 uncultured Bacteroides sp.
ATGGCCTCTATCAGTGAATTGGAAGCCAACCGGTTTGCTCCATGCAACCCGGTAGATGAAACTTCACCTACCGCATATAATCGGTTTATCCAGGTCTGGCCATCCATATCAACTTTTACTCCGCCACACATGTAGTGGGCGGCAGGAACGACAGGTATCATATCCTTTGCAATATCAATCCCGATCGAAGCACATTTCTGAGAAATATTGGGGAAATGATCCTTCAGGGCCTTCTCCTCCAGATGCGACATATCCAGATATACAAAATCATGCCCGTGGATCTTCATTTCGTTATCAATTGCCCTGGCTACAATATCCCTTGGAGCAAGGCTCCCCCTTTCATCATATTTGTCCATGAATTTCTCACCCATCTGGTTCTTCAGAATGCCCCCGTATCCCCGCATGGCTTCAGAGATAAGAAACGACGGAGATTCTCCCGGATTATAAAGAGATGTGGGATGAAATTGCACGAACTCCATATTCTCAATGACCCCTTTTGCCCTGTAAACCATGGCAATGCCATCACCGGTGGCTATCGGGGGATTTGTGGTCGTAGAGTACAGATTACCTGCCCCCCCCGATGCCACAAGTGTGGTCTTTGACAATATCTTCAAGACCTGCCCCGACTCCAGGTCAAGCACATAGGCACCGAAACACTGGATATCTGTCATGTGGCGCTTAACCAGTTTTCCCAGGTGATGCTGAGTGATCAGGTCCACTGCAAAATGCTTCTCCATGAGATCAATACCCGGGTGCTTTCGTACCTGTTCCGAAAGTGCCCTTTGGATCTCCTCACCGGTATTGTCCTTGTGATGGAGAATCCTGTGTTCCGAATGCCCTCCCTCTCTGGCAAGTTCATATTTCCCGTCCGACTCCTTATCGAAATTTGTCCCCCATTCTATCAGCTCCCTGATCTGGGCAGGAGCTTCTTTCACAACCATCCTTACCACCTCTTCATTGCAGAGATGGTCCCCTGCAACAAGGGTATCCTTTACATGCTTCTCATGAGTGTCGGGTTCGTAAGTTACGGCAGCAATACCGCCCTGCGCAAACCTTGTGTTGGTCTCTTCCAGATCAGTTTTGGTAATCAGGCAAACCGATCCGTGCCTTGCCGCTTTCAGGGCAAAACTCAATCCTCCCAAACCTGATCCGATTACCAGGAAGTCATATTGTTTCTCCATGAACTCTGCTCTGAATTTCTTGACAAATATATGAAAACCTGCAAAGAATATTTTTAAATCCGTTAATTTTGATCCTTATGATCAAATTATTCACCATAGTAGGTGCACGTCCCCAGTTTATCAAGGCAGCGGCGCTTAGCAGGGTTATTGGTCAGGAGTTCAGTGAAGATGTTAAGGAAGTAATCCTCCATACAGGCCAGCACTACGACATATCCTTGTCGGATGTTTTCTTCAGTGAAATGCAGATACCGGAGCCCGCACACAACCTGGATATCGGATCGTCTTCACACGGCGATCAGACAGGAATGATGATACAGGGTATTGAAAAATATATATTAATGGAAAAACCCGATGGAGTTATTGTTTACGGGGACACCAATTCAACCCTTGCAGGAGCCCTGGCGGCAGCCAAACTTCATATTCCCGTCATTCATATCGAAGCCGGATTGCGGTCATTCAATAAAAGTATGCCCGAGGAGATCAACAGGATCACCTGCGATCATGTAAGCACGTTGTTATTTTCACCCACTTTAACGGGGATTGAAAACCTCGGCAAAGAGGGAATTACCCATTCCGGTCCCGGCCCTTATAGTTTTGACAGTCAGGGTGTTTTTCACAGTGGTGATCTGATGTATGATAATACTCTTTTCTTCAGGGAGCAGGCCATTCAGAAATCTTCCCTGCTTTCAAAACTGGAGCTTGATGGAAAACCATTTATCCTGGTTACAGTTCACCGTCCGTACAATACTGATGTCCGGGAGAATTTACGGAATATCGTCAAAGCGCTAAACCTCATTTCTTCAGAAATGAATATTCCAGTGATCCTGCCCCTCCATCCCCGTACAAAGGAAATTCTGAAACGAACAGGCGATCTGGAAGGATCGCTCTTTAAAGATCCATTGTCACACATCCGGCTTATCCCGGCAGTTTCATTCCTGGATATGATCTGCCTGGAAGCTGGAGCCAGCCTTATACTCACCGATTCGGGCGGGGTACAGAAAGAGGCCTGGTTCATGGAAAAGCCGGTGGTGATCCTTCGAGAAGAATCAGAATGGGTTGAGATCGTGGAAGCAGGGAATGGCCGTCTGGCCGGTGCCGATGTCACCCGTATAGTGAATGCATCCAGGGATTACCTGGAAAATCCTCCCCAATCCTTCCCTTCAATTTTCGGAAACGGTAATGCGGCCCGTGAAATTTTGAAAGTGCTGACCACGACCCAGTGGAGGTAATTAACTTAAATGATGTACTTTTGTGTTTCCTTTATCTCTAATTAAGATTTGATTTATGGCCCAGGAAGATCTTTTTAAAAAACTGGTTGCACATTGTAAAGAATATGGATTTGTATTTCCCTCCAGTGAAATTTATGACGGTCTGGCTGCAGTATATGATTACGGGCAGTATGGTGTGGAATTGAAGAATAATATTAAGAAATACTGGTGGGACTCCCTGGTATTGCTGCATGAAAACGTGGTTGGTCTTGACTCGGCCATATTTATGCACCCCACCATCTGGAAAGCTTCGGGTCATGTGGATGCATTCAATGATCCGCTGATCGATAACAGGGACTCCAAAAAAAGATACAGGGCCGATGTCCTCATCGAAGAGCAGATGGCAAAATATGAGGGGAAGATTGAGAAAGAAGTGGGGAAAGCACGGAAACGTTTTGGAGATTCCTTTGATGAGGAGCAGTTTCTCACCACCAATCCCCGTGTCCTTGCCAACCGGGATAAATTGCATAGTCTGCACTCCCGTTATGTGAGTGCCATAAATGACTCAGACCTGGAAGAATTGAGACAGATCATCATTGACGAAGAGATTGTCTGTCCTGTTTCAGGATCAAGGAACTGGACCGAAGTGAGACAGTTCAACCTGATGTTCTCTACCGAGATGGGTTCTACCTCGGAAAGCGCAAACAGGATCTATCTCAGGCCAGAAACGGCCCAGGGGATTTTCGTAAACTTCCTGAATGTACTAAAATCGGGTCGTATGAAGATCCCGTTCGGGATCGCACAGATCGGGAAGGCCTTCCGGAATGAGATAGTCGCCCGCCAGTTTATTTTCAGAATGCGCGAATTCGAGCAGATGGAGATGCAGTTTTTTGTTCCTCCCGGTACCGAACTGAAGTGGTTTGAATACTGGAAGGAGACCCGCATGAAATGGCACAGGGCGCTCGGATTCGGAGACGATCGGTACAGGTTCCACGATCATGATAAGCTCGCCCATTATGCCAATGCTGCAACTGATATCGAATTTGAATTCCCGTTCGGATTTAAAGAGGTAGAGGGAATCCATTCAAGGACCGATTTTGACCTGGGCAGTCACCAGGAATATTCAGGCAAAAAACTCCAGTATTACGAACCGGATACCGATAAGAATTATGTACCCTATGTGGTTGAAACTTCCATAGGACTTGACAGAATGTTCCTTTCAGTAATTTCAAATGCCTACACGGAAGAAGAAATCGCAGGCAAGGATGAAGCTCGTATCCTGATGAAAATACCGGCTATTCTTGCACCGGTCAAGTTGGCCATATTCCCGCTGTTGAAGAAGGATGGTCTTCCGGAGAAAGCAAGAGAGATCATGGATAGATTGAAATTCGATTTCAATTGTCAGTATGAGGAAAAGGATACCATTGGAAGAAGATACCGCCGCCAGGATGCGATCGGCACCCCCTTCTGTATTACTATTGACCATCAGACAAAAGAGGATAATACCGTAACGATACGCTACAGGGATACCATGGAACAGGAACGTGTCCCTGTGGACAACCTCGAAAAAATCATGGAAGACAAAGTTAGTATGAAGAAAGTGCTGAGAGAATTGTAAAT
>CAZIAU010000389.1:0-4006 GCA_964536755.1 uncultured Bacteroides sp.
GTTTAAGGGAAAGCTTGTATTTGTTGTAATCCATCAGCCCTCTTCCGATATTTTCAAAATGTTTGACAGGCTGCTTATACTCGATACCGGAGGTTACCTGATCTATAATGGAAATCCCATTGATTCCATTATGTACTTCAAGTCCAAAGTACAGGCGGCAGACTGGAATGAGAGTGAGTGTCCCACATGCGGGAATGTAAATCCGGAACAAGTATTTAACATAGTGGAGACCAGCGTCCTGGATGAATATGGAAAACTGACCCATACCAGGCGTATCTCGCCGGCTGAGTGGAGTGAACATTTCAGGAAGCAATATAATGAAGCAGAGAAAGAGAAGGCCCACAAAAAAGATCTGCCTGAGATCTCCTTTAAAGTTCCGGGTAAACTCAAACAATTCGGAGTTTTTATTAAACGAGATATTCTGAAAAAACTCAGTGATACACAGTACCTGGTTTTCAATTTCCTTGAGTCCCCGGTCCTGGCCTTCTTTCTTGCCTTTATGGTACGCTATTTTAATGCTGATGATTCTAATAAGGTGAGGTATACCCTGGAAGATAACAGCAATCTTCCGGTATATATATTCATGTCTGTGATTGTTGCCATCTTTATGGGGCTAACTGTTAGTGCAGAAGAGATCATCCGGGACAGGAAGATCCTGAAACGGGAAGCCTTTCTGAACCTGAGCTGGTCGGGTTATCTGCTGTCAAAGGTGGCCGTTCAGTTTTTAATCTCTTCTATTCAGGCTCTGACTTTTGTGTTGGTTGGTAATTCGATCATGGGCATCAGGGGTATGTATTTTGAATACTGGCTGGTTCTTTTCACTTCATGGGCGGCGGCAAATATGATGGGACTCCTGATCTCCGACAGTTTTAAAACCGTGGTTACCATCTACATTCTTATTCCTTTCCTGGTCATACCTCAGATCTTACTGAGCGGTATAATTGTAAAATTTGATAACCTGAATCCCCGGATATCCTCGCCAAAACGAATCCCGTTCTACGGGGAAATTATCACTGCCCGCTGGGCATATGAAGGCCTGGCAACCTATCAGTTTATTAACAATAAGTACCAGGAAAATTTTTATGGGTGGGAGAAGCTTGAGAGCAATGCAAACTATAAATCCAATATCCTCATTAAGGAGCTTCTAAACAAACTGGATTATATTGAACGGAACACGGAGAACCCGGAAAAAGATGCCGAGGTAAAGGCCAGGCTGGAAACACTCCGTCATGAGATCGTCGATGAATTTAACGAAAGAATGATCATGAAAACCTATTTTGATCAGACACCCGGATACAGGATGAAATATGTGGACAGCCTTTTACCCGGACAGTTGACCGGGGAGATCCTGGAATATACCAGGGAGTACCTTAATACGCTTAAGTCTTTCTATTCGGAGACATTTAAGGCCGCCACCATGGAAATAGACAGAATTACCAAACAGTTTAATCCGGAAAAGATCACATTACTAAAGCAGCGATATACAAACGAAAATCTGGAGGAATTTGTCACCAATAAAAAGAGCTTCAAACAATATATTGAATACAGGGGAGATATGATCCAGAAAAGGGATCCTGTTTACCAGGACCCAACCAGCAGGTTCATCAGGGCCCATTTCTATGCTCCCCGAAAAATGATTTTTGGTTCCTTCTTTCCTACAATATGGGTGAATGTAATGGTTATCTGGGTATTTACCCTGGGTTTTTATGTACTCTTATATTACAGGGTACTGAAGAAATTCCTGGATTTTTTTGAGAGAATTACACCCAGGAAAACCTGATTATATATTTATTCTACAATCTCGATCATCTTAAACGGAACCCTTATTATGGATTCATAATCTTCGCCCGCTTCCAGCATATCCTCATCAACCTCTACGTAATACCAGTTAATGATCACTTCGTTTTTGCCTTTGTGAATGGCTTCCAGTTTCTTGAATACATCAAGGATGCATTTTGACGAGCTGGTGTTGAAATATTCCAGTTGTATGTTTACCTGAGTAAGATTAAGAGGCGATCCGCTATATTCCTCCAGCCACTCCACCAGTGGTTTATAGAATTCAATTGAGTTCTCTGGTATAGACCTTCCTTTAATTTCGATAACGCCTTCCTGTCCATTGAACTTAACGCTCGGCGTTTTTGCAGTTCCTTCAATCGAAAGTGCTTCCATATTGTATTATTTATCTGTTATATCACTGTGCAAAATCGATGTATACATCGAGATTGAAAAAGTAGTAGATCTCGTCAAACTTCTCAAACGAATATTCAAGTTTATTTCCGGTCTTCCGTGCAATATCTACAAGACCAAGACCACCACCACCCTTTTCAGACAATCTCTGATGATTGAGGATAAATTTGTACATATCCTTCAGCTCATCTCTGCCCATCGAATTAATTTTATCAATCTTATTCTTGAGTACATCTACCTTATCATGGGTCACAAAATTCCCGGTTGAAATCTTGTATCTATCACTTTTTCGGCTAACCACAAGGATTCCAAATCTGGATTCATACAGATCCTGCATTGATTCCGGTAAAACTTCTATATGATGATAAAGGTTTTGAAGACTCTCTACCAGTACGTTGTAAACTTTCTTGCGAATCTTGGAGTTTTCGTTATGGTCCTCCATTTTGGACTCAACAACTTCCAGTACTTTACTGATGAGCTCACTTGAGATATTCCCTTTGAAGGCCATCAAAACATCTCCTCCATTCAGGTTGGAGTAATACTCATTGACATCAAAGCTCATTTAGGCTTCTTTTTGTTGACTGCACATATACTGATCTGATCAGCAAATATAAAAAAAAATGTCTTTGATCAAAATCATCAGCCCTTTGGTTGGGCAGTAACTCAGACCGTTATTCAGTAATTAAATATAGCTAAAAAAAAGTGCCATTTACAATAAAATGCATGAATTCCTGCTTTTTTTTTAACAATGTGTTCAATTACACGGACAGCTGATCATTGCTGGTTTTCACTGGTTTTATGCTCCTTCCAGTTTCCTTTGAAAGTTTTATAATTCAAATATAAACACTCAATGGATCCGTTGTAAAGAGTCAGTTTGCCCGAGGGCCTGAGCCCGATATTTTTAATTGCCTCTTTACTCGAAGACAATATCCATGCATCTGATCCTGGATACCGGTGTTTCAAAGTTGTCCCGATCATGCTGTAGAGGGACTTAATATCTCCCGGTTGCAAACGCTCACCATAAGGAGGATTTATCACAATAGTACCACCCTCCTCGTGAGCATGAGAATCAGCAAAATCCCCCAGTTCAACCTTCACCAGTTTTTCCATATCCATCTGTTTCAGATGTCTCCTGGTTAATTCCACCGCCGACGGGTCCATATCTCTTGCAATTATTGGATTGGTGATTACTCTTTCGGAAGGCAGCTTTTCAACAACATGTTCCATCAGTTCCCTGTCAAAATCCTTCCAGTTCTCGAACCCGTAATTCTTTCTGAAAATGCCGGGTGGTATTCCGGCTGCAATCATAGCCGCCTCAATGGCAATTGTTCCTGACCCGCACATAGGGTCAAGGAATGGAGTATCCCCTTTCCAACCGGTCATAAGCACCATTCCGGCAGCAAGGATCTCATTCAGGGGGGCTTCGAAATGACCGGTTCTGTAACCTCTTTTATGTAATGAACCTCCCGAGCTGTCCAGGGAAACGGTTACCCATTTGCCTGAAATATGAATATTAATGAGAAGATCGGGTTGCCTTTTATCTACGGATGGACGAAGATTGGTTTTCTCACGGAAACGATCCACAATGGCATCTTTCACCTTCTGGGCAATGAAATGGCTGTTTTTAAATATGGGAGAATATACCACAGCATCAATGGCGAATGTCATCCTGTTATCCAGGTGTTGTGACCAGTCAAAGCGTTTAACTTTCCTGTAAAGCGTTTCAGTATCACCGGCTTCGAACTGCAGGATCGGCAAAAGAACCCTGATTGATAACCTTGAAGCCAGATTTACCCGGTACATCAAGGCACGGCCACCA
>CAZIAU010000390.1:0-3999 GCA_964536755.1 uncultured Bacteroides sp.
CGTTTTGCTTCTTCAGGAGGAAAAGTCTCATACAGAGCCGACGGTTTATGGGTATTCAGGTTATCCATTATCAAGATGATCTTTTCTGCATTGCGATAATTTTAACCCCGGACTAAAAAGCTACCAGCAAATTGAACTTATTGTTACCACCCTTCTGTGTTGCTGATTTGAAGTGGATTTCCAGAGGGGTATTTTATTATAATTCCGGTGAAGATTTCCAGTTTCATTTTCCAACATAAAACGTGCAACATATTCTAACCTCGACATTAGTCTTGATTTATGAGTAACGCAGGTGTACATGGTTGATTATTAGCTTGCTCACTATAAAGAAAAAAGGCACCAACGATTATCAGTGCCTTTTGTCTGCTGAGCTTTGTCGGATTGTCCTTATCCCGATTTCGTTTTACCGGGCTTTTCATTCTTCTTTTCCCCATATTGTTCCTGCAGTAGTTTACCCTGGTATTCCCGGTAACTGGGTCCTTTGTTATGGAAAGCTTGCCATAACAAAGGTTATGAGAATAATCAAATTATGTGAAGTGTGCTACACATTCGCCGTATAACCATTTTAGAACAGAGCATTTCCCATTTAGACTTTCCATAATCACTTTCCATAACTTTAATGTGGCATATTACAAAAACACATTAAAAACAAAAGTTATGGAAATCAAAAAAGTAATTGAACGTGCCAACCAGTTGCTTAAAGGGGCTCGGTATTCGAATACCCGGATCTACACTTATAACTGGTTGTGGAAGAATGGAATCCTCTCGTACATGAATGCCAGAAGTTTGGTTGATTTTGACGAGAAGGTAGGCAAAGAATGTATGCTTATTTTACATGACGGAGGTACCGTCACATTCTACCATCGTGATTTGATAAAAAGCATTGATGTCTTGGTCAATGTAATCTTAAACGATAATCTGGGCAAGAGGATGCGCACTCCTGTGCAGTACCCCTTTAGAGGGGAAATTGGATCTGCAGCCGAAGATTATTTTGAATCTTTGAAAGCCCGTGGTATAAGCGAGAAGAAAACAATACAGGGCTACAAAAGAATAGTCAGCAACTTCGTTGAGTATTTGCTTGAGAACGGAGTCAGCCATATATCCGGGATAGTCGAAGACTGTATTGTAAAGTTCATAGAAAGTCGCCAGTACCGCCAGAAGGAGTATATAGGAACGATACGCCGCTTCCTGAATTATCTTTACAAAGAGCAGCTTATAGCCAAGGACTATTCTTATGTTCTTCGGTCTCTTGGCAAGAATATCAATCATATCAAAACGCCATCATTCTATAGCCCAGAAGAAATACGGAAATTGGAAGAATCGATATCAAGAACCAGCGATGTAGGGAAACGCGACTACGGAATGGTTACATTATGCTCCAGACTTGGACTTCGAGTATCTGATGTTGCAAATCTTAGCTTCAAAGACATAAACTGGGAGAACAACAGCATCAATTTCATACAGTACAAAACTGGAAACCCTCTGACCCTCCCTCTATTGCCCATCGTTGGCAATGCGATAATCGACTATCTCAAGAATGGACGTCCAAAGTCTATATCAAACAAAATCTTTCTGAGTTGCCGACCACCATATCGCGAAATGAATCCAGGTTCAGTTCATTGCGCAATCGCTGTTGCTTTCAGAAAATCAGGAGTTGATTTCGGTGATCGTCATCACGGTGGTCATGCGCTGAGGTTCAGCCTGGCTCAGAGGATGCTCAACAAATCCACACCAATCCCAATTATATCTGAAACACTGGGGCATACGGAGGTGGATACAACAAGGTCATATATTAAAATAGACCTTACGCACTTGATGCGGTGCGTATTAGATGTACCGGATACCAGTGATGTCTTTTACACACAGAGAGGAGGATGGTTCTATGACTGATCCGTTTAATTACAAGGGAGTGTTGGCCCTATATATGAAGGCTATAATCCGCATGAAAGAAGCCTGTGGCCAAACAATCATAGCGACGAAATGGACCTATAAGGAGTTCGACGAGTTCACAATCCAATATGGTCTTACAGAGTCGATTATCACCAAGGAGCTTACAGACGCGTGGGCAGCGACGAGGCTCAATGACTGTAGCCGGACATTCTATGGAAAATGCTCGCGGATAGTCCAGTTAGCAAAATACATGAATGAGCATGGTATCAAGTCTTACATAATGCCATTGCCAAAATGCGATAATGACCGTGCGTTTATACCGTATATTTTCACGGAGAAGCAAATGCAGGATATATTCAGGGAGGCTGACCTTTTATTACGCGAAAGTCACAGGAAAGATGACCCGATCATATCTATACCTTGCTTACTTCGTCTTCTTTACAGTACCGGTTTGAGAATCACGGAAGCCGTCTCTTTGAGAAACAAGGATGTTGATTTAAAGAGGAACATACTGCGAGTGGGTACATGGGGCAATACGAAGAATGGGGAAGAACGTTTGGTGCCAATATGTACTTCGCTCAAGGATAACATTTTGAAATACCTGCATTATAGGTGTTTGTTGCCAATCAAAGGCTTAACTGACGCTGAAAATGCCTTCTACGTGAAACTAAATGGAGATGCCGTCTCTTCTGCAAACGCCTATCACTGGTTCAAAAAAGTATATACGCGTTGTGGCATCGCGTATCGAGGGCAACACTTCGGGCCACGTGTTCATGACCTAAGACATACAATGGCATCTCATTCACTTGTAAAAATGATACGGGAAGAGATGGATGTTTATGCTGCACTACCGTTGTTGGCTGCGTGCCTTGGGCATAAGACTCTATCTGCAACAGAAAAATATGTGCGCCTTACATGTAGTGAATACCCGGATCTATTGCAGCAGTGTAAATCGTTAAACAATTTTATTTATAACAAATATGATGGCATCGAATAACTTTGCAAAACAACTCTCGAGGTTCCTCAGTGTATATTTGCCCCACGAAAGGAATGTTAGTTCCAATACAGTTTCTGCTTATCGAGATGCTTTTATATCCTTGCTTGTTTACTTGAGAGATGAAAAGCATATCAAAGCAGATAAGGCTAGGCTTGCTGATATAAACAGGGATAATGTCATCGGATATCTGCATTGGTTAATTGATAAGCAAGGCTGCAGTATTGCAACTCGAAACAACAGACTGGCTGCTGTCAGATCCTTCGTGTCGTATCTTCAGTATGACAGCGTAGAGCATATGGACCAGTGGCAAAGAATCTTAGCGATCAGGGGACTGAAAAAGGAACACACAACTCCATCTCACTTCAACAAGGAGGGGATTAAACTACTGTTTGAACAGATGGACATGACCGATCCAAGAGAATTGAGGCATCTTGCAATACTTGCCTTGATGTATGATACTGGTTGCCGAGTTCAGGAGCTCGCCGACTTGACGATAGAATCATTGAGAATACAATGTAAACCATACTCAATCAAAATCTATGGAAAGGGGCGAAAAATAAGGATAGTACCTTTATCTGAACATGCGGTTGATATCATGACCAAATACATTGACTGTTATCATATTGACACGGATATCGGTAAAACGAATCCACTCTTTTGTAATAGCTCAAAGAACAAACTCACAAGGGCAGGTATAACGTATATATTAAATAAATATGCTATAATGGCTCGAATGAGCAATCCGAATCTCATTCCCGAGATCACTAGTTGTCATCAACTGCGACATAGTCGGGCAATGCATCTTCTTCAATCAGGGGTCAACCTTGTATGGATAAGAGACTTGTTGGGACACTCCTCAATACAGACAACTGAGATATATGCAAGAGCCGACTCAAAACAGAAAAGAGAGGCTATTGAAAAGGCATCTGAAAACCTCACTCCATCTGATGTTACTGGAGAATGGGTTGATAATAAAGACTTGATCTCATGGCTCAAGGAACTCGGTAAGAAATGAATATTATGCAAAGCCCAAATGGAAAGTATGTATGTAATATGCCGATAATCAATATGTTTTATATTGGGCTTTGCATAATTAAATTGTTCTCATAACC
>CAZIAU010000391.1:0-3997 GCA_964536755.1 uncultured Bacteroides sp.
GCAAACAATTCACTGGTTTCCGAATTCGGGTATTATTTCCCTGAAGGGACCTGTAATAAAAAACTGGAACAGATAATCAGTAAGTATAAATAAATATTTCTATGAATTTCAATATTGATCATGTCCCGGAAAGGACCAGTGGTGAAAGGTCTTACGGACTTACCATGATGATGGATAAAGGACTCAGTCTTAAAGAGGCAGAAAACTTTATCCAGTCAAGTGCTCCTTTTACTGACCTGGTTAAATTCGGATTTGGTACGGCACTCATAACACAAAACCTCAATGAGAAGGTAAAGCTCTATCAGTCGGCCGGGCTGAAACCTTATTTCGGAGGAACACTTTTCGAAATGTTTTTTATACGTCATAAGTTCGATGATTACCGTCGTTTCGTAAAGAAATCGGGACTCGATACCGTGGAAGTATCGGACGGCACCATTAGGATGGCACATGATGAAAAACTGAAATGTATAGAGTTGCTGGCACGCGATTACAGGGTTCTGTCAGAAACCGGGACCAAGGTCAAGAATGTTGAATTAACAAATGAGATATGGGTTTCACACATGAAATCCGAACTCGAATCAGGTTCCTGGAAGGTAATAGGAGAGGCAAGGGAGAGCGGAACTGTTGGCCTCTACCAGTCGGATGGAAGTGCAAACAGAGACTTGATAGAAGCGATAATGAAGGAGATCTCGGTGGATGATGTCTTGTGGGAAGCGCCCACGTAGTCACAGCTGAGACTGTGGATTAAACTCCTTGGTGCTAATGTGAACCTGGGGAATATTGCCCCCAATGAGGTAGTTTCGCTTGAGGCTTTGAGATGCGGCATGAGAGGGGATACGTTCTTTGATGTTCTTCCGGAAGTGTTCCATTCACGAAAATTATAGCTTTGGAGAAAGGGTATAGAAACTATTTATTCCTTGTGCTGAGAGGGATCGGTATGGGAGCGGCAGACGTGATTCCGGGTGTATCGGGTGGAACCATTGCTTTTATAACAGGCATCTATGAGGAGCTGGTCTATTCCATTAAAAGTATTAATATAAAGGCTATTCAGTTATTCTTTACAGGCCGCTGGAGATCATTCTGGAAACAGATTAACGGTAATTTTCTGCTTACTGTGTTTGCCGGGATATTTATTTCCGTGCTTTCACTGGCCAGGTTTCTGGAGTACCTGCTGGAGCACCACCCCATCCTTATCTGGTCCTTTTTCTTTGGCCTTATTCTGGCATCGTCCTATGTAGTGTCAAGGAAAATCAGCAGGTGGGAATATTCGAAGGTGGTCGCCCTGGCAGGTGGCATAGGGATTGCATTTTATATAACCAGTGTAACTCCCGCAACGACCACCGGAGCATTCTGGTTTGTCGTAATCTCGGGAGCACTGGCCAGCTGTGCCATGATCCTCCCCGGAATTTCAGGAAGCTTTATATTGCTTCTGCTGGGAAAATATGAATTTGCCCTGCATGCCGTAAATGACAGGATTATTCCTGATCTGTTCTTACTGGGATCCGGTGCCATTGTGGGCATAGTGCTGTTTTCGAACCTGCTCTCCTGGCTCCTGAAGAAATATTATGAAATCACCATTGCCGTTCTTGTGGGATTTATGTTAGGCTCGTTGAATAAAATCTGGCCCTGGAAGGAAACAATCAAAACAATAGTGTTGGAAGGTGAGATAAGGCCCCTGGTGGAAAAAAATATACTTCCATCAGTGGGAAAAGGTCAGGATATGTTCTGGATGGCACTGCTGATGGCTGCCCTTGGTATGGCCCTGATCTTCTTTATCGAACTGGTACTGACCAGGAAACCTGTAAGAAACCCCTAACTCCCTAACTATTAACCATTAACTATTAACCAATAACCACTAACCTTGAAATTATACGGCCTAATCGGATATCCGCTCGGACATAGCTTCTCGGTAAACTATTTTAAAGAAAAATTCTCAAAAGAGGGCATAGAGGCCGTGTACAGGAATTTCCCATTAAAGGATATTGATGAATTCGGTGAACTTGTAAAGAATGAAGATAGCATAATGGGGCTCAATGTTACGGTCCCCTACAAGGAGAAAGTAATTCCTTTTCTGGACGGGCTCAGCCAGACTGCCCGTATCATCCAGGCAGTGAATACTATATGCTTTTGCAGAAGAGACAATAAGCTTGCACTGGCAGGACATAATACTGATGTAATCGGATTTGAACGTTCTCTCAAAGAACATTTGAAAATTCACCATACAGCGGCCCTTGTACTTGGAACAGGTGGCTCTTCCAAAGCAATAGTATTCGTGTTGGAACAGCTGGGGATCGACTATAAGAAAGTCAGCCGCAACAGGGGGGGTGACCGGATCACTTATTCGGATCTTACCCCCCGGCATATGAGGGATTACCGGTTAATAATTAATACAACACCCCGGGGGATGCATCCTGAAGTGGAGACTTATCCGGATATACCCTATGATGCAATCACCCGGGATCATCTGCTTTTTGACCTGGTATATAACCCTGATAAAACTCTTTTCCTGTCAAAGGGAGAGAAGCAGGGAGCAACCATTGTAAATGGTTACGATATGCTTGTTTACCAGGCCGAAGCATCCTGGGAGATCTGGAGCAGGAAGAGGTAAATAAAGGAAAATCATGGCAAGCACTCTGAAAAAGGAGTTTATTATTTCTTCCTATGACCTTAATCCACTCGGAAAGGCCAGGCTCACAACTATTGCCAACTTTTTTCAGGAGATGGCTTATGCACATGCTGCTCAACTCGGATTCGGATATGATGAGATGAAACTGAAACATTCAATGTGGGTTCTGTCCAGGATGAAAATCAGGATGAAGCAGTATCCCTCCTGGAACGACATCATACGATTGGAAACATGGCACAGGGGAATGAATCGTATTTTTGGTTTAAGGGACTTCCGGATGGAAGACAGTTTTGGAAACCTGACAGGTATGGCCAGCACGAACTGGCTGGTAATTGACATTCAGACAAAAAGACCGGTCAGGCCAAAAGATGCCCTGCTCACTGAACACGCCAACTATGAAGCTGTATTTGAAAACGAACTTGAAAAGATCCCGCTTCCTGACGGGATGCAATTGCTGGATCAGAGAAAGGTTGTTTATTCTGACATGGATATTGTAGGTCATGTGAACAACGTAAAGTATATGGAGTGGTGTATAGATGCGGCTACCTCAAATAAGCCTGAGTTCCCTGAAATAAGGGAACTGGAGATTAACTTTGTGCACGAGGCACATTTCAGGGATGTTATAGAAATTTTAACTGCAGATATTTCTGACGTGGAATCATTGTACCTTGCACGTAGAACAAGCGACGATCAGGAAATATTCAGAACAAGGTTAATGTGGGACAGTACCGTTTAATGAATTCTCATAACCGATATCTACAAGGAATAATCCTTTGGCCGGAACCGATTGACCGGCTTTTCTGCGGTCCCTGGCTTCAAGTATATTTCTGAAATCGTGCTCGTTAATTTTGCCCTGTCCGACATCGAGCAGTGTGCCAACAATAGACCTTACCATATTCCTGAGAAAACGATCTGCCTTGATCTCAAACAGATAGCCCTTGTCTACCTCTTTCCATTCTGCATGAAAGATCCTGCAATTGTTGGTTTTCACATTACTATGAAGCTTACTGAAACTGGTAAAATCGGTGGTTCCCATTAAAATTTCACAGCATCTGTTGATCTTCTCCACATCCAGCTGTCCAAAAATATAATGGGAATAATTCCTTTTATAGAGTGGCTTAAAGGTTGAGATATGGTAGTTGTAAGTCCTGTAAAGGGCAGAGAATCTCGCATGCAGGTGATCCGGCACCTTTTGGATCCGGTATACAACTATATCCGGGGGAAGGAACCTGTTCAACCTGAATATTAGAGAGTCAGTCTTAAAAGACTTTGTATTAATAAGATCGAAATGGGCCATAAAAAATGAGGCATGCACTCCTGTATCGGTACGTCCGGCTCCGGTTACAGAAATCTCCTGTTTAAGCAGGGTCG
>CAZIAU010000392.1:0-3993 GCA_964536755.1 uncultured Bacteroides sp.
TTTATCGCAGACATAAAATTGCCGTATCCCGAGTTCCGATATACAGCTTCTCTGGAACCGCTCAATAATTTTTTCTCCCCATCGCTGGAATCTTACCGGACCCACCGGGAACAGAACGGTGCCCCTGTGATGTAAAAGATTCCACCCGGTAAGCGAAAACATCTTTTTTACCCTCTTTGAAGGGGGGAACCGGTGGGGCCCCTCTCCATGTCCCCCGAATAATAATGAATAGACCCTGTATGGTAACTCGCTGGTAGCCGGGGGACAACTCAGTACCAGTATTGCATCCGGTGTGGATACACGGTGAAGCTCCGTTAAAAATGCAAGAGGATCAGATACGTGTTCCAGTGTTTCAAGGGAGAGTATCCGGTCAAACTCCCCGCTGAGAAAAGGCAGTTCAGAGTATGTGGTCAGTTTCTGCTGTTCAATGCCGGGCCGGATCGTCTCGGCCACATCCATGAGCTTTGCCGAGATCTCCCCGTTGATCACCCTGCATGTCCTGTTTGCCTGCAGGATATAGTCGGTGGCTTCCCCGTCGCGGCTGGTGATGTTGAGTATCTTCAGTCCGTCTTTCAGCTGCAGACCCCTGACAGATTCCCTGAATCGCTGATCATGGGTCTCCTTAACGCGCTCATTCTCTTTTACATATACCCGTGCCACAGCATCCCAGTGGGCCTCCACCTCACTGTCCTGCCACTTATTACGGGGAATAGTGTCTTTCCACTTATTACGGGGAATAGTGTCTTTCCACTGATTACGGGAACCTGGCTTCTTCATCTTACTGCTTCCTTCGGTTCATGATGGAGATCTGGTCAGCCACAAGGCCGATGAAGAACAGGAACATACCCAGCATGGTAAGCACCACTGCACCGTTTGAAAACCTGTCATATATGATAAAACCGGCTATTCCGAACCCGATCCCTGAAAGGAAGCTGATGGCGGCAGCCGGGAAAAAGACTTTCAGTGGATTGAACAGCATAATTATCCTGAACAGCAGAAGGATGGTTTTTGAACCGTCCCTCACCAGTTTTACATTGCTTTTACGGCCCTGCCTTTCGCTCACTTCGATCTCCAGCGTTCCCACATCATATCCCTCCTTCAGAAATGCCAGGGTGGAAGTTGTGGAGAAAGAAAAACCGTTTGGCATCAGGTGCAATAATCCCAGGATGGTCTCTTTTTGAAATCCCCTGAAACCCGAATTGTAATCCGGCAGCTTTTGTTCCACCAGATACTGTCCCACACTTCTTATCAGGAACTTCCCGGCTCTTCTGCGCTTTACCTGGAAGGAGCTTGTGCTTCGTACGCCTATGACCATATCATGGTCATCCAGCATCTTGTCGATCTCCGCGATATAACGGGGGTGATGCTGGCCGTCACTATCCATGATGATGATCCTGTCGCCCGTTGCATGGCGGATCCCGGTCTTCAGTGCTGCCCCGTATCCCTTGTTTGTATGGTGGCGGATAAGTCTGAAAGGGAATTTACTTATAATCTCAGGGGTGCGGTCATCCGAACCGTCATCCACAAAGAGTATCTCGTAGTGCCGGGGAAGCTTTTCATGGACAATCTGTTCGAGCGACTGCCTTATAACATCCTCTTCATTGTATGCCGGAATAACGATGGTGGTTTGTTTCGGGGACGTCTGCTCTTTCATTTTGCAGGAAGAATGGTCAAGTATGACAAAGTTAATTTTATAATTTGTTAGTTTAGCATAAAATTTTCAGCCTCAATGACACTCACTATTGTTTTGCCCGCCTTTTCGGAGGAAGAAAATATATCCTTTATCTATAACGCGATAGTCAGTCTTGATATTGGAGATACAGAGCTGAGGGAGTTGATCTTTGTGGATGACGGGAGTTTGGACCACACATTTGAAAAAGTGAAAGAACTGGCCGGGAAAGATAAACGGGTGAAAGGCATCCGGTTTTCCAGGAATTTCGGGAAACAGGTGGCTTTAATGGCCGGACTGCAGGAATCGGGCGGGGATATTACCATAACCATGGACACGGACGGCCAGCATCCCCCGGCTCTGATCCCGCAGCTTATAGCCGAGTATGAGAAAGGATTTGATATTGTCAATACAAACCGGACTTCCACAGAGGATGATGGTTGGCTCAAACGAGTCACTTCACATGGATTCTATCGTGTATTAAACAGGCTGTCTGACCAGAGGATTGAGCCATCTGCTGCCGAATTCAGGCTGATGAGCCGGGCGGCAGTTGATGCCTATCTGGATTTTAAAGAACAGGATCCCTACCAGAACGGACTGATCAGCTGGATGGGTTTCAGGCAATCGATCCTGAACTTTACAGCCCCTGCCAGGCATGCCGGGGAGACGAAGTTCAGCCTGCGGAAACTGTTCAGACACGGACTGAACGGGATCATATCCTTTTCAACCAAGCCTCTGCGAATAAGTTTTATCATCGGATTAATTGTCATGTTCATAAGCCTGGCCTACGGGACCTATGCCATACTGAATTATTTCTTTGGAACCACTAATCCGGGCTGGACGTCCCTGATGTTTACCATCCTCTTTCTTGGAAGTGTCCAGCTCTTCAGCCTGGGGATCATTGGTGAATACATTGCCAGGCTTTTCAGGGAGAGTAAAAAGAGGCCCCATTTTTTTATCCGGGAGCGTTGTTAGGAGGGTTTTTCAATGAATAAATACGGAGCGCCGGTCACCGTCCTGTTAGTGGCCATTATTATTTTAGGCCTTTTCCATAAAATAATCCTGAATGCCAACCAGGTATCCTTTGCCGCAGGCGGCGACGGGTTGAAAAGCACTTTCGGTACGGTCTACCACCTCAAGTACGACTCCTCGTACTGGCATACGGATGCCATGAACTATCCCTTTGGCGAATCCATTTTTTTCACGGGAAACCAGGTCGTGCTTACCAATTCACTGAAACTTATAAAGGATGCAGGATGGGACCTGTCTGAGTATGCAATGGGTATAAGCAACATTCTTATACTCCTCTCCTATGTTATTGCCTCCCTTTTTATATATCTTATATTCAGAGAATTGAATGTGGACTGGTGGATGGCAATGGTGGCTTCCGTACTGATCATCATGCTTTCAAATCAATGGGAAAGACTGGGGGGCCACTACAACCTTGCCTACGCCTATATAATACCTGTGATCCTCTATCTTCTGCTGAGGTTCTACCGTACTCCGGGTTACCTGATCTCCGTCATATTTGGCATTGTGGTTATGCTGTTCAGTGCCAGGCAGCTCTATATCGCTGCATTTATACTTATTTTGTGGATCCCGTACTGGATCTTCCTGCCACTGCATAACAGGGAGAAATTCGGTAAACCGTTTTTTCTTGTTTCCCACCTGCTGATCCAGTTCATCGTTCCTTTCCTCCTCTTTAACCTGTTCACGGGAATGCATGATCCCGGGCTTGACAGGACGGCATTTCCCTGGGGATTCTATCCGAGCAGGGTAAAACTGCAGGCCGTGTTTCTGCCGCTTGGCCTGCCTCACTGGGAGTTCCTGGCCTATAACAGGGAGGTGATCAGGATGAAGGCCTATGTGGGTCTGCTGGGCAGCGTTGTAGCAGTCATCATACTGGTTCGCATAGCGACCGGATTATATAAAAAGGATCCCCACAGAGCTTTTGCTGTTTCAGGAAATCCTGCCTGGAATATCCTGTTCTGGGCAGGTGTACTCTCCCTTCTGGTGGCCCTCGGAGTGCCATTTTCACTCAAATGGGAACGCTTGCTTAACTATACCGGCCCTTTCCGCCAGTTCAGGGCCATCGGGCGTTTTGTTTTCCCGTTCTATTATATCATGACCATCACTTCATTTTATTTTCTCTGGAAGTGGTTCAGTTCATCCCGGCTCAGAATTAGGATCCCTATCCTGGTAGCCGTATTGCTATTCGCCGGATACGAATCCTATTTTAAGGTAATGAACCGCCCCAGGATGCATAATAACAGGATCAGCTGGTTCTCTGATCTTAAAAGTTCCCCGGAGGATGAATGGAGCAA
>CAZIAU010000393.1:0-3986 GCA_964536755.1 uncultured Bacteroides sp.
GGTTGGATGATGGAAAATATATCCCAGGATGTGGAGGATGCCGGGGTAACTGTCACCGGGTCAAATGCCGAAATGAACCTCAGGGTTTTATGGAGCTCACCCCTGTATAAAGATTCAGAACCGTTCCTTGAAGAGCGGTCAAAAATAACCGTATATCCGTTTAAGGATGGGATCAGGATCTTTGATTTTAAGATTTCACTGGAGCCTCTGGTGGACGGATTCTCCATCGGGGGTTCGGATGATGAAAAGGGATACGGAGGATTCAGTGCACGTCTCAGGCCTCCTGATGATCTTCAGTTCACTTCAGAACAGGGCCGAGTAACACCTCAGAACTTACAGATCCGGGCAGGTTCCTGGCTCGATTTTTCAGGATCCTTCGGCAGGAACGGGGAACAGTACGGAGTCACCCTGATATGCGATCCGGAAACCCCAAACTACCCGGCACCATGGATACTGAGGCAGGCGGAGAGCATGCAGAACATTGTCTTCCCCGGAAGGGAGAGGGTCTCAATTCCAAAGGGAAGCCCGGTTGTCCTGAAGTACAGGATGATCATACATGAGGGAGGTGCGGATCATATCCCGGATATCCTGTGAGTTTCATCAGGTAAATCTTTTAGGCAGAACTAAACACAGAATAATTGCATTACACATGAAATCTATAAAAAGATTAGTCCGTTGAAAAAGCTCCTTATTTTACTTTTCGTCATTGCCGTGCAGGGAAATGCAATAGCACAATCCCCATCCATCGGCGGATATAATGTCTATTACGGGATCCTGCATAACCATACCACGGTATCTGACGGGACAGGCACACAGGATGATGCCTATCACTATGCCAGGTACACGGCCGGACTCGATTTTTTCAGCACGGCTGATCATCATAACTACATTGAAGAATCTGAATGGGAAGAGATCAGGGCGACTTCTGACAAGTATAACGAGGATGGTGTATTTACTGCATTATGGGGCTTTGAATGGACAGGGAGCAGCCATGTAACCGTGACAAATACGGAAGATTACCCGGGAATATCCCCGGATCCGGCCGGTTCTCTCGAGCAGCTGTACGCTTGGCTCGATGCCCGCAACGGGGTGGCATTCTTTAACCATCCCAATCGTGGGGATGGTAAATCGTTTGAGGGATTCGTTTCCCGGCCATGCTCTAAAGTCGTAGGTATGGAGTTGTTTAACAGTATGGATGATTTCAGTGTACACTATTATAACGACGGATACTGGCCGGATGACGGAGGCCTGGGCCATTTCGATGAGGCCCTCACAAGAGGGTGGAGAATAGGGGCGGCCGGCTCGGATGACAATCACGCAGCTACCTGGGGTACACGGACCGGATACAGGCTGGCCATTCTTTCGGATCATCTTACAAGGGCAGACCTGCTTGAAGCCATGCGGGCCAGGAGGTTTTACTCCACCCTGGATAAGAACATTGCCCTCTCCTTTAAGATAGACAGCAGTGAAATGGGGTCCATCGTGCCAGCGGAACCACACGATATACATATCCTGGCCACGGATGGTGACGGAGAGTCCTTTACCCGGGTCATGATCTTCAGGAACGGATTTGAATTCAACACCTGGGATATCGATACAAATGATGTAAACCTTAGCCTCCCGGTTTCTACCGTAAGCAATGAATACTATTATATCAAGGTCACCCAGGCCGACGGGGACGAGGCCATCTCCTCTCCCATTTTCATAAAAGGCGAGCTTTTTAATGCCAAACCTTCCTGTTCCCTGACTTCACCGCTGAACGGGACCCATTTTGAGGCTCCCCGGGTGGTTACTATTACGGCGGAGGCGTCGGATGAGGACGGATCGGTTGTTTCGGTTGAGTTCTTTGCAGAGGACATTTCCCTGGGTTCGGATACGGTAGCACCCTACAGCATGGAATTCACCATCCCCGCCAATAACGCTTATAAAATAACGGCAAAGGTGACTGATGATAACGGGTTATGGGTTATCTCAGCCCCTATCGTTTTTACGGTGGGTGTATTCTCAAGAACGGAGACATCGAGGATCTCGGACGGTATGAGCGATGTGGAGGAAGATCCCGCCGATGGCAGTATCTATGCGGGCAGCTCTGATATTGAACTGGTATATGACAATGGTAACCAGATCATCGGACTGAGGTTTTCAGGCCTGAATATTCCCCCCGGGGAGACCATCGATTCTGCATTCATCCAGTTTACAGTGGATGAAGTGTCTTCCGGCGCCTGTGCTTTATCCATCAGGGGCCATAATGATGATAATTCAACGCCGTTTACCACAATGGCGAAAAATGTATCGTCCAGGGTGACCACCTCTGCTGAGGTAACCTGGGAACCGCCGGTATGGCTTACTGTTGGTATGGCCGGGGAGGACCAGAAGACTCCCGATCTGAGCCCCATTATCCAGGAGATCGTTAACCGTCCTGGCTACACCCAGAGCAGCGCGATCTCGATTATCATTACGGGGAGCGGGGAGCGTGTTGCAGAAGCCTATGAAGGTGAGGCAGGCTCTGCAGCCCTGATGACCGTCTCTTATACCTTTGGAAATGAATCGACCACAGAGGTACCTGCAGCTGATAACACCCGGTTCCGGATCTATCCCAATCCCGTAACTGACGGGAAACTATCCATTGAAACCGTTGCCATTGAAACCGTTGCCATGGGGACCGTTGCCATGGGGACCGATGCTGAAATGACCGGAGGAAGTGGCAGAACATATGTCACCATAACTGACCTGGCCGGCAGGGTGTGCTACCGGGCACAATTAACAGAGAGTCATGCAGTCCTGGAACTGAATGGGATCGATCCGGGTCTTTACATTTTCAATCTGCGGGATGGTGACCAAGTCTATTCCCACAAGCTAATTGTTGAATAAAATGTTCATCCTATAATGTTCATCCCATGAAAAATATCTTCAGGATTTTACTTTTTTTCCTTATTCTGACAGGATGCAACCGGTCACCTTCCGAATCCGGCAACACCGTATCTGATAATTCAGGCCAGTTTCCACCCGGGATGGTGGACTTCGTTCCTTATGAGAATAACCCGGTATTTACAGGATCGGGGGCAGATACCTGGGACAGCCTGATCCGCGAAAGAGGTTATATACTGAAGGAAGAGGGAATATACCATATGTGGTATTGTGGATATCGCGAAGGGCCAGACAAGGAGATACACCTTGGATATGCCACATCGGTGGATGGACTTGAATGGAAAAAGTATGAGGGTAACCCGATCTTCGATTCTGGATGGGTTGAGGATGTATGCGTGGTAAAATCGGGACTCACTTATTATATGTTTGCAGAGGGAAGAGGGGATATTGCCCATCTGCTTACTTCGACCGACCGGATCCACTGGACGGAGCAGGGTGACCTGGATATAAGGTATAAAAATGGCGAGCCACTCTCGGAAGGGCCATACGGTACTCCGACTGCATGGCTGGAAAAAGGGACCTGGTACCTGTTTTATGAACGCCAGGACATGGGGATATGGCTGGCTGCTTCAAAAGATCTGAAGAGCTGGACCAACCTTCAGGATGACCCTGTCATTGCCCTGGGTCCGGAGTCTTACGATCAGAAACAGGTTGCCCTGGACCAGATTATAAAATATGAAGGTAACTATTTTGCCTATTACCATGCTTCCGAGTATGATGACTGGAGAAAACCCTGGACCTCATGTGTGGCAGTTTCGGAGGACCTGGTACACTGGACAAAATATCCCGGAAATCCGGTTATGAGGGAGAACAAATCCAGCCCGATCCTGGTACAGGATGGATCACAATACCGCCTGTACACAATGCATCCCGAGGTTTGTGTTCATTTTCATCGGAATTAAGATATGGCATGGGCGGTTCTGATAACCATAAATTATTCAACAAAATTAAAAGCAATGAAAAGACCTGGTTTAATTATTTCTATGATCCTTATGGTGTTCGGTTTATCCTGCAATACTGAACCAGAAGCCCCATTAACCTGGCATGCCTCGGGGGAC
>CAZIAU010000394.1:0-1578 GCA_964536755.1 uncultured Bacteroides sp.
TAATTATTTAACTTCAACCTCTGGTTCACCACGTTATTGTATATGGATCCAAATGTGTACCTGAAACCCAACTGTCCCTCAAGCTCATATGAAGTTTCCAGCTTGCGCCGCCGTATCAGTATATCCTCGATGGAGGATCCCTCCTTTGACAGATAGAGCTGATCATGAATGGCCTTGGCATCGGTCTCGATAAATACCGAGAGCCCTTTAAATATCCTTATTCCCAGGTCAGCTTCAAGACTGAGGCTGTAGCGGCTAAAGTCATGCAGATAGTTCTGGCCCACCAGATTCAGTTCAAAATCACCCCATGGCTGTATCAATTCGATCTCCATACGCAGCGCCTGCCTGGCCAGGATCTCATCCATTTTATCGTAGATGGTTTCCTCGAAATAAGCCTCCCTGGCCGCATTAATATGATAGGATAGTGCAAACCTTCTCCGGTCGCACTCCTTCCATGGAAAAATATTGTACTCTATGGCCGGACCGATTGATAGATCTGATCTGAGATTCCGGTAGGTATCGGATAACAATACTCCCGACACCCCGGCAGACCAGTGAGTATTTATACTGTAAACCGCGGATGCAACTATCCACTTTTCGGTTCTCTCGCTGATAATCTCCCGTTCAGCATCTTCGGCCCGCTCAAAATCAAATGAAGTTCCGGCTTCTGATTCAATCCGCCAGATCTCAGTTGTACGCGATGCATTTATTTCTGCCATGGCTTCTGCTTCCTGCTGACTCTCCTCGGACTGGATATTTCCTGAGGCCCTCACCGAGAAAACCCAGTAATTGAAAGGGTCCGTTTCATATCCGGTCTCCACTGCTTTTTGAGCCATTTTGATCCTTGCATTTTCCGCCTGTCCGGTGGAGTAGAGAAATGGCATTAAACCATAACGTATGGCTTCCAGGATCTTCTCCCGTTCCATATCACTGGTGGCATCGGCCGGTGTGTATGAAGTAAGCGTGAATGATTCCATTCCGGGAAGTGAACGGGGGATAAAACTGACGTTGATTTCCCGCCCCCCGGATCCGGTTGACTGTTTTGTAATCAGGATATGCAGATTCGCATGGAATTTATCATAAACATAATCCACACTGCCTATCTGCTGCCTGATCTGATCGTCATCGCAGTGATCACAATCGATGAATACCTTTAAATTATCCTGGGCATTCTGAGCGGTCATTGCAAGTGACAAGATGATCAGGGCCGCGGATATATTTGCTTTTAACATTTTGAACAGACAGGGAATGAGGTCTATTTATTTCCTGGACAGCCGGAGGCTGGTAACCCGGTTAATCTCTGTAAACCTCCAGTACCTTCCCCTCCGGGTTAAATTTCACATTGACTTTTTCTTTAGATTTTTTCAATTCCAAATCGAAATAGATTTTACCGCCCTCTTCTATTTTGTCCGCATCGCGGATCTCATATCCGGAATAAAGTGAAGAAATCGCGGTCATTACCTTTGCCGGGATCTCACTTTTCCTCAAATCCTGGTGATGCTTTAACAATTTGCCTTTCTCGTCACATAAGAAATAGTGGTCCTTATCATTGACTTCACCATCCAGGCGGTAGATAAC
>CAZIAU010000394.1:1588-3981 GCA_964536755.1 uncultured Bacteroides sp.
CTGCGTCATCAAGATCGAATGATGCAAACTGATTCTTTACAGAAGTCATGACCGGTAATGGTACATCTCTATCTCTCAACTCCTGCTTTAACTTCAATAATTTCCCCTTTCCGTCAATCCAGATATCACAATCCTTAGAATCTAGTTCAAAGTTGACATGATAAACCACCTGGCCCCCTTCTTCAGTTCTCTCCACATCATCCAGGTCGAAGAATTTATATCTGCTCCTCACCGTTTCGATAACTGTTCCCGGAATTTCACTGGCCCACAGCTCCTGCTTGTGTTTCAGGATTTCGCCTCTGTTATCCAGCCACACATCGTGGTCCTTATCATCGATTTCAAATTCCACATGGTAATCTCCACCTTTCAGCTCCCAGTCCAGATGATCTGCATTGGCAAATTTCAGCTGAAAGGCATTTATCACAACAGCCGGCACATTTTTCTGATCGATATCCTGTCCATAGGCACCTAAGGCAAGGATTATAAACAGAAAGAAAAAGACATGCTTATTCATATTCCCTGGATTTTTGTATTCGTTACTGCAAAATATAAAGTGAATCTGGAATGAATTTGGAATCAATCTGGAATGAATCTGGAATGGATGTTGACCGGTCAGGATTTTAACGTACCACTTTGATGATATGCCTTCCGTTATATGAATAGATTACCGAGAGGCCCGAAACATCTGCAATTGCCTTTACAATAGCCAGGCCCAGTCCCGTTGAACCCTTTTTACCGGGATCCCTGTTAAACCTTTCAAACAGTTTCTCTTCGGGCAGGCCCGGATTATCACTGGTATTCTCAATAGTAAATAAAGAGGAGGATACCGTAATTAAAAGTTCACCTTCCGGATGGTTATGTATGATTGCATTCTTCAGCAGATTCTGGACCAGTATCCCTGCAAGGTCCCTGTTCATCAGGTGTGACCACTCACCCTCCTCAACGAATTTCATATCAACCTTCCTGTATGCAGCATAATCTGCAAACTCACCCAATATTTCTTTGAAGATTTCATTGAAATTCACCTGTTCCTCCTCAACGTATTGTTTGTTTTCAATTTTGGAAAGCAGCAACAAAGATTTGTTGAGGTTTGAGAGCCGCTCAAGGATCTGGCAGATCTGGCCTATAGTCTGTATATGATCCCCGGAAAGATCTTCCGAATCGGCCATCATTTCCAGTTTATTCATACCGATGGCCAGCGGTGTCTGAATTTCATGGGATGCGTTTTCAATAAACTGTTTCTGACTCCGGTAGATGCTATCATTGCGCTCAAGCATTTTACCAATAGTCCTGTCCAGTACTGAAAACTCTTTTATTCCGGTTTTTAAAGGTTTGAAGACCGATCCCTTCCCCAGGTTGAAATCCTTCAAATGTTCCAGGAGCCGGTAGAAAGGCCGCCAGGTATTCTTTAAGATCAGGTTATTTACCAGTATTATGCTGACCAAAAGGACAAGGTAAAGGAATATGAGTGAACGGACCACCTCACCGGCCAGTCTGTTCTTATCGACCACGTGAGAAATAACTTTCATTTCGTAATACCGGCCATCCTCACCGGCAAATGCAGTGGTAAGCAGTCTGGTCGGCTCGTAACTGTTCTTTATGGAAGAATAGACCATCGTATCCCTGTAGGTGTCCCTTACCTGGAGCGCGTAACGTTCGGATACTTCCCTGATCATATAATTCCCCGTCAGAAAATTCTGCTGCTGGGCGATCAGGGTATCATCCTTAATCTGGTCAATGATGAGTATTTTATAATTGGCAAGCCCATTATCGATATTGGATTTTACATGATTCAGCATTTGAAAGTAGAAGAGGACGGACCACAGACTGAGGATTGCCAGTAACGCGATTGAAAAAATCAGCAGGGTGTAGTTCAGCAATTTCATTTTATGGTCAGTTTATAGCCCATTCCATACACCGCATGTATTTCAATATCAGCATGGTGGTCCCTCAGTTTTTTCCGTAGGTTCTTGATCTGGGAATAGATAAAATCGAAATGGTCAGCCTCATCAATATGATCACCCCAGACATTTTCCGCAAGTGCCGATTTGCTTACAAGCCTGTTCCTGTTGACCATAAGATATATGAGCATATCCAGTTCTTTCCGGTTAAGTGTCACCGGTTGGTCGTCAACATAGACCTGCCGGTCGTCCGTATCAATTTTAACATTCTCCAGGGCAAGGAATTTTTTACCTTCCGAACTTCTTCTCCTGATCACTGATTTAAGCCTTGCATTCAACTCAGCCATATGAAAAGGTTTTACCAGATAATCATCTGCTCCCAGGTCAAGCCCCGTGATCTTATCATCCAGGGAATCCTTTGCTGAAACAATGATCACACCGTCAGCTTTATTAAGATTCTTTAATTCCTGCAACAGATCCAGTCCGCTCCCC
>CAZIAU010000395.1:0-3980 GCA_964536755.1 uncultured Bacteroides sp.
GCTGATCCCGGGAATGGTCCTGACAATCTGGAAGGCAGGCCGTAATACGTCACCCGTTGCATTGCGGGCTCCTGCAACCTCGCCGTCTGCATCTCCGGCTTTGATCATCAGGGTTCCCAGGTAAAGGGGATCTTCCACAAGAGTGGCAGCTTCCTCCCGGGTCATGCCCTTCGATTTTCTTATCTCATACAGAAGTTCGGTGTATTCCTGTTTCTTTTTATGATCTTTAGGATTAATAATTGTGGCCTTTACCAGGTTCTTTAATCCGTATTGCTGAGCTTTTTTTTCCACCTCGGCCGGATCAGCTAACATATAAAGATAGCAGAGCTTTTCCCTGATTATTGCATCAGCAGCCATTACTGTTCTCTGTTCATCGCCTTCAGGCAGGACAATGCGCTGACAGTCCTGTCGGGCTTTTTCACGTATTTTCTCAATTAAATTCATTGATTATCAGTAATTTGAGATTCATCATTATGAGTCAATAAAGTTAATAAAAAAAGCACAGGGCACTTATGTTGCAAACATGATTTTAATCATGTTGTGAACAATCTTTATCAACACTCTTGAATCTGAATGGTTAACTGGATGCTTTCGGCATACCCGATATATTTCCTTCATACTTTCTGCTATATTTGTGACTTGTTCCAGGATTTGAGCGAAATGTCAGAGCCGGTTACAAGACAACAGGTCATGCGAAAACTACAGCCGGATAGTATACGAAGGTTGAGTGCAATGCTGGACGGAGAGGTATACACCGATAATGTCCGTCTGATCATGTATTCAACGGACGCTTCCGACTATAAAGAAAAACCCCTGGCTGTGGTTTATCCCCGTCATGAAAAAGATATTCGTGAGCTTGTAAGATTCGCCAGGGCTGAGCAGGTTACCCTTATACCGCGTGCTGCAGGAACATCACTGGCAGGTCAGGTGGTGGGAGACGGAGTAGTTGTGGATGTTTCAAAACATATGAACAGGATACTGGAAATCAATGAAGAGGAGAGATGGGTAAAAGTTCAGCCAGGCGTTGTGCTGGATGAGTTGAATATAGCTTTGAAACCCACAGGGCTCTTCTTCAGTCCGGAGACTTCCACTTCCAACCGGAGCATGATAGGTGGTATGATCGGAAATAACAGTTGCGGGCTACGCTCCCTGGTCTATGGAACCACCAGGGATCACACCATCTCTGTCAGGGCAGTCATGAGTGATGCTTCCGTAACAGATTTTAGTTTCCTTCATGAGCATGACTTTCAATTAAAAATGGATCAGGATAATTTGGAAGGCAGCATTTACCGGGAGCTTCATCAGATGCTGAGTGACCATGACAATCAGAAGGAAATTGAGAATAATTTTCCTGATCCAAAAGTCGTCAGAAGAAATACCGGATATGCACTTGATGAATTGCTGAACTCTTCGTATTTCCTCGGTAAGAGGGCTAAATACAGTGATTTTAACTTTTGCAGGCTTCTGGCCGGATCAGAAGGAACACTGGTCTTTATGACAGAGGCAAAACTAAATCTGACACCTGTTCCACCTCCTTTTAAGGCCCTGGTTCCCATACATTTTAATACTGTCATGGAAGCTATCAGGGGTAACCTGGTTGCCCTTAAACATCTTCCGACTGCCGTTGAATTGATGGATAAGACAATTCTTGATTGTACCAGGGAAAATATATCTCAGCGGAAGAACAGGTTTTTCCTTGAGGGTGATCCCGGTGCTATTCTTATAGTTGAATTCACCGATGAAAATGAAAGTGTTCTCAATGAAAGGGTGGACAACCTTGAGAGCGATATGAGGAAGTGTGGTCTGGGTTACCATTTTCCGGTGGTGACCGGTAAGGATATTTCGAAGGTATGGGAACTCAGAAAAGCCGGACTGGGTGTACTCGCCAATATACCCGGGGAGGGGCGCCCTGTTTCCGTGATTGAGGATACCAGCGTGCATGTGGAAGTACTCGAAGATTACATTAAGGATTTTAATAAAATACTTGACAATCATGGTCTTAACTGTGTATACCATGCTCACATCTCTGTTGGGGAGCTCCATTTAAGGCCAATCCTGAACCTGAAGGATAAAGGAGATGTCAGGTTATTTCATGATATAGCATTTGAAACTGCCCGGCTGGTTAAAAAATACAGGGGATCCCTGAGCGGTGAACATGGCGATGGCAGACTAAGGGGGGAATTTATTCAGTTGATGGTAGGGGAGAGGAATTTTGATCTGTTCAGGAAGGTGAAGAAGATATTTGATCCTGATGGAGTGTTTAATGCAGGAAAGATCATTGATACCCCACCCATGAACAGTTCGTTGAGGTTTGATGAAGATTATGAAATCCCACAATTCGACACCTTTTTTGATTATTCCCGTGAGGGCGGGTTCATGAAACTTGTGGAAAAGTGCAACGGGTCGGGTGACTGCCGTAAGACAGAGATTACAGGAGGTACTATGTGTCCGAGTTACATGGCCTCCAGGGATGAATATTCCACGACCCGTGCCAGGGCCAATGTCTTACGTGAAATGCTCTCCAGGCCAGGATTGAAGAACCCGTTTAACCAGCCTGAGATATACAACATTCTGGATCTTTGTCTCTCCTGTAAAGCCTGCAAATCGGAATGTCCGTCAAATGTGGATATGGCCAAACTGAAGGCCGAATTCATGCAACAATGGTACAGAGATCATCCGGTCCCCCTTCGTACTTTGCTCATCGCCAATATAACGCTGATAAACAGTGTGGGGATGGTGTTTCCATGGCTCTTTAACTATCTGGTTACCAGCAGGACATTAAGCCGGACCTTCAAAAAGGTTTTTGGATTTGCTCTCAACAGGACCATACCGGTACTGGGAAGAAAGTCCCTCAGACGTTGGTCAAATTCAAATCTGAAGGCTTTGAATGCTGCACTTCCTAACGATGCACCGGAAGTAATCCTCTATGTGGATGAGTTTACAAATTTTAACGACACACACCTGGGAGTTACTTCCATAAGATTACTCAATAAATTGGGTATCAAAGTTTTAATTGTAAAGCATCCGGTAAGTGCCAGGACTTATATCTCCAAGGGCCTGCTGAGAAAAGCCCGGCATATTGCCAGAAAGAATGTAATCCGGTTGAAAGATATTGTTACAGAAGAAAGGCCGCTGGTGGGTATTGAACCGTCGGCTATCCTGGGATTCCGGGATGAGTTTCCCGAACTTGTAGGGGCCGATCTGGCCGGCAATGCGAAACGATTATCTGAAAATTGCTTC
This sequence comes from uncultured Bacteroides sp., assembly GCA_964536755.1. Taxonomy (GTDB): domain Bacteria; phylum Bacteroidota; class Bacteroidia; order Bacteroidales. Next base: position 3,241 of record CAZIAU010000395.1, read on the forward strand.
ACTGTGGAAGAATACCTGGTTAATGCTTTTGAGAGGGGTTGGTTCCGGAGGGATCTTTTCACCACCGAAGAGGTAAGGTTGAAGCTTCATGGTCATTGTCAGCAAAAAGCCATTGCAAGCACTGAGCACACCATTCGGCTGCTGTCCATTCCTATAAATTACAAAGTAGAGGAGGTTCCTTCGGGATGTTGCGGGATGGCGGGATCGTTCGGGTATGAAAAAGAACATTATGACCTCTCAATGAGGGTAGGGGAACTGGTGTTGTTTCCTGCTGTAAGAGAATCTGACCAGGATACTCTGATCGTTGCTCCCGGTACCAGTTGCCGGCACCAGATTCATGATGGGACCGGCCGAAAAGCATTACACCCCGTGGAGGTGATGTATAATGCACTATTATAGAAATGGATAAACAGGAACTAATATGTTGAAAAAACTGCCGCTCTGGGCAAAGATCTTTATTGGAATGGGATTGGGAATTCTCTGGGGACTCATTTCCGTATGGACCGGCCTGGAGGAGTTCACGACCAACTGGGTTAAACCCTGGGGTACCATATTTCTCAAGTTACTGAAACTGATCGCCGTTCCCCTGATTTTTGTTTCACTAGTAAAGGGAATCTCAAGCCTGACAGATATTACAAGACTTTCCAGGATCGGGTATAAAACAATTTTGATATATATTATTACTACAGTTTTCGCCACTACCCTGGGGCTGGCACTGGTAAATATCCTGAAACCCGGCG
>CAZIAU010000396.1:0-3975 GCA_964536755.1 uncultured Bacteroides sp.
CCCCCCCCCCCCCCCCCCCCCCCCCCCCCCCCCCCCCCCCCCCCCCCCCCGGGCCATCCTCCGCCGGCAAATGATCCGGAAAGGAATGGGTTCGATTACTTTTTCGGGTACCTGAATATGTGGCATGCACATAATTTCTACCCTGAATTCCTTTACAGGAACGGGGAAAAAGTGCTCCTGGAAGGAAACAGGACCATGCTTGTGGATGGAAAAAACCCATGGGCAGAAGCACCGGAAGGAACTGGGGTGGCGGAAGAAAGATCTGTCTACGTACATGATCTGTTCGACGCTGAAGGATTGAAGTTCATAGAGGATCACAGGGACTCCTCTTTTTTCCTCTATATGGCTTACAATGTCCCTCACGCCAACAATGAAGCCGGTCATCTTCTGGGAAACGGGATGGAGGTGCCCGATTACGGTAGTTATGAGCAGGAGGAGTGGCCGGAGCCGGAAAAAGGTTTTGCTGCCATGATTGAGAACCTGGACCATTCAGTAGGACTGATCCTTAATAAGGTGGAAGAACTGGGGCTTTCCAAAAATACCCTGGTGATCTTTGTAAGCGATAATGGTCCCCATAAAGAGGGTCACCATGATGCGGAATTTTTTGACAGCAACGGGATTCTCAGGGGAACCAAACGGGATCTTTATGAAGGAGGGATCAGGACCCCCTTCCTGGCATGGTGGCCGGGAACCATTGTACCCGGATCATCTTCGGATCATATTTCAGCTTTCTGGGATATGATGCCCACGTTCTGTGAGATTACCGGCACGGAGGTTCCGGAAAATTGTGACGGGATCTCCTTTCTGCCCACACTGCTTGGTGACAATGAAAACCAGGAAAAACACCCCTACCTCTATTTCGAGTTTTATGAGCAGGGAGGAAAACAATCGGTACTTATGGACAACTGGAAGGCAGTCAGGCTGGATGTGAGGGGAAACAATCCCAAACCGGTTGAGCTTTATAATCTTGCTGAAGACCCGTCAGAGTCCCTTAATGTGGCTGATATGTACCCGGAAATAGTGGATGTTACAGATAGCCTGATGATTATCTCGCATACGCCGCTGGAGAGCATCTCCCTCTTCAATGAGGATCAACCGGGTGATATGTCGTTCTGATAAAGAGCATTCCGTATCTCAAAATATTTCCTCTTTGAATTCAGGGGTCATCCTGTATTTGGTAGCCTGTTCGTAGGCAAATGCAATTTCAATCAAAACAGGTTCAGACCAGGCGCGTCCGAAAATGGATATACCCACCGGAAGCCCGTCAATCTGACCCATAGGTACGCTGATGTTGGGATACCCTGCAATAGCTGCCGGAGAGGAACTGCTTGCCCCGAAGTTATCTCCACTGGTCAGATCGGTTTTCCAGGCCGGGCTGCCGGTGGGTGAAATAATAGCATCAAGGTTATGTTCATCCATTACCCTGTCGATCCCCATTTCCCGGCTCATTTTGTGCATACTGTCAAGTGCATTAATATATTCGGGAGAATCCAGGTTACCTTTCTCCAGTGCGGTCTTCAGGGTTTGGTGATCGTGATACCTCATTTCAATGCTGTCTTTAAAAGTTTTCTCAACCAGATCCTGAAGGCTTTTTACAGGGGCATCTGGACCCAGGCCCTGGAGATATTTATTCAGTCCATCCTTGAATTCATAAAGAAGTACCTGATAAGAATCCCTTCGGGCTTCCCGGGGTAATATTTCTTCCAGCTCAATTATAGTGGCGCCATTTTCCTTAAAACAGTTTACGGCATCTTCCATTACGCTGGCCAGCCTCCAGTGATCCCCCAGCGGAGTTTTGTAATAACCGATCCTCTTTCCCTGCATCCCTTCGGAATTGAGAAAACGGGTATAGTCACTATAAGTTACCCGGTCAGGGACCAGGGTCAGGCTGTCCTGTGGGTCCGGAGCCGTCAGGCAACCGAGACAAACGGTTGCATCCTTAACATTTCTTGCCAGGGGACCTCCCGTATCCTGTGAATAAGCAATAGGTATAATGCCGGTCCGGCTGATCAGTCCGACAGTTGGCTTTATTCCAACGACACCATTGTTGTTGGCCGGACAAACTATGGATCCGTTAGTTTCCGTACCTATGGCCAGCACACAAAGATTCGCAGAAACTGCCACTGCGGAACCCGAGCTTGATCCACATGGATTACGGGTCAGATCATATGGATTCCTGGTTTGTCCGCCAATCCCGCTCCATCCGCTGGAAGAGGAATTGGAATGAAAATTGGCCCATTCGCTCATATTGGCTTTACCAAGGATTACGGCTCCAGCCTGTCTGAGCTGAGCGGCAAGGGGACTATCCTTCAGAGGCATGGAGCCACGCATGGCACGTGCTCCTGCCGTACAGGGCATTTTATCACCTGTATCAATATTGTCCTTGAGCAGCACAGGAATGCCATGTAACGGACCACGCAATTTGCCATTCTGCATCTCTTCATCAAGCTCGGCGGCGATACTCAATGCATCCGGATTTATAATAATTACTGCATTTAACCCGGGGCCGTTCATGCTCAGATCATTGATCCTGTCAATATAGTACTGTGTTAACTGGGTTATGGTATACTTCTTATTCATGAGGGCCCGTTGAATCTCATCAATGGTGATCTCGGGATCAATATTTAATGAACTTGATTTGTTGGCAGATCTTCCTGATTCGCAGGAGAGAGTGACGATTAAAAGAAGAATGTACAGAAGGTTATGTAATTTCATTTCACAGCGTTTTAATTAGTCTATATATGTTCTCTTAATGTAGGTTATGTCTATGATCTCAAAAACCAAATTTTCACTCTCTCGTTTTAAAATTGCCCTCTCCCCGACTTTCTTATTTATTAATACCCTGGCCAGAGGTGAAGTGAAGGCGATTTTTCCTTTGGAAATATCTGCCTCATCAACACCCACTATTTGAAATACCTGGATCTTTTTAGTGGCTTCTATTCTGAGAGTCATCACTGCACCGAACCTTATCTCGTTCTGTGGCTGCTTTTCCAGATTCACTATTTTTGCTGTGGCAATTCTATTATTCAACAGTTGTAATTTTGCATTTATATGGTTCACTGCTATTCGTTTTTCTTGTTCGTTGGAACTGTCAAGTTTATCTCTTTCATTAATCAGCATCTGTTTTTCAGCCAGCAGATCATTCATACCCTCCTGGGTCACATAGTTTGTAACTCCATCCGGTAGATCAGCCCTAGGTGGTACTATGGGGATCTCTTCCTGATCATCTTCTTTAACAAAACCTCTGCTCACGGCTTTTTAATCAAAGTAACTGGTTTCATTCTATCCTAAGGCTACATCCAGTAGCATCATAACTGCAAAACCAAGCATCGCTCCAACTGTAGATAAATCAGACTCATTTTCGGTTTGTGATTCAGGTATTAACTCCTCGACTACCACAAAAATCATTGCTCCTGCTGCAAATGAAAGAGCATATGGCAGTAAGGGAGTTATTTTTAATACCATGTAAGCACCTAGTACTCCAGCCATTGGTTCAACCATACCGGAAAGCTGACCAAAGTTAAAAGCTTTTAATCTGGAAATACCCTCCCTGCGAAGAGGAATTGAAACAGCAGCCCCTTCAGGAAAATTCTGTAAACCAATTCCAATAGCCAGGGCAATAGCTCCTGCCAGAATACCAGCATCCGGATTAGTGGCCAACGCACCAAATGCGACTCCGACAGCTAATCCTTCCGGAATATTATGTAATGTAATGGCAAGAACAAGTAATACGCTTCTTTGCCATGATGTTTTTATTCCTTCCGCTTTGTCGACTGATAATCCTATATGTAAATGAGGTAACAGCTTATCTACTAAAAACAAAAAAGCTCCTCCCGATAAAAATCCAATCAAAGCTGGCATCCAGGGAAGAGAACCATTGTCTTCGGACATCTCAATCGCAGGTTTTAGCAGGGACCAGAAACTGGCTGCGATCATTACCCCGGCAGCAAAACCCAGCATAGAATTCAGGATATT
>CAZIAU010000397.1:0-3958 GCA_964536755.1 uncultured Bacteroides sp.
TTCGATAACCGTTGTAGCCACCATAATGTGGGTTATGCCGGCCACAAAATGTCTCATTGAAATTTCTTTCTCTTCCGGTTTCATTTTGCCATGAACCACGCTTACCTGGTAATCGGGTGGGGGGAAGGCCCTGGAAATGCTTTCTAATCCATCTTCAAGATCCTTGAAATCCAGGGATTCAGATTCTTTGATAAGTGGGTAGACGATATAAGCCTGCCGGCCTTCGTCCAGCTGTTTTTTCAGGAACCCGAACACCTGCAGGCGTTTTGAATCAAACGAGTGACGTGTGATAACAGGTTTTCGTCCCGGTGGCATCTCATCTATAACGGATACATCAAGGTCACCATATAGGGTCATGGCCAGTGTCCGGGGTATGGGAGTGGCGGTCATCACAAGAACATGGGGCAGCACATCGGCCTTTTTCCATAGCCTTGCGCGCTGGGCCACTCCGAACCGGTGTTGTTCATCGATCACCACAAATCCCAGGTTCCTGAACTGTACCACATCTTCTATCAGAGCATGCGTCCCGATCAGGATATGAAGTGAACCATCCTGCAATCCCAGATGAATCGGTTCACGTTCGGCCTTTTTTGTGGACCCGGTCAGCAACCGGACCTGTATCTCCATTCCTTCAAGGAACCTGCTGATGCTTTGAAAATGCTGCTGGGCCAGGATTTCAGTGGGTGCCATAATACATGCCTGGAAACCATTGTCAATGGCTATGAGCATTGACATCAGGGCAACAAGTGTTTTACCACTGCCCACATCACCCTGAAGAAGCCTGTTCATCTGCCTGCCCGATCCCATGTCCCGCCGGATCTCTTTCATCACCTTTTTCTGTGCTCCTGTCAGTTCGAACAGGAGGTGCTCCTGGTAAAATGTGTAAAAACTGTCACCCACCGTTTCAAATACATTCCCCCGGAAACGTCTGTTCCTTAAGGTTTTATTTTGCAGGATATGGAGCTGGATATAAAATAGTTCCTCAAATTTCAGTCTCAGCTCTGCTTTCTTATACTGTGACGGATTATCAGGGAAATGTATCTGGTGCATGGCTGTATCCAGGTTTACCAGGTTCAATTTCTGCAGGAGCCATGCTGGCAGAGTTTCTTCAAATTTTGAAGGTAATCCTTTTACCAGGTTGCCCATCAGTTTACTGATGGCCTTCGAAGTGAGGTAATGGTCCTTGAGTTTTTCCGTGGTGGAGTATACAGCCTGGAGACTGGAAGTGACCGCCGGCTTTTTTTCCGGGTCCTCCATTTCGGGGTGGACTATGTTAAGTTTCCTCTGGTAGACTGTGGGTTTCCCGAATACTACCAGTTCTTTATCAACAGGATAGGTATCGGGGATCCATTTGGCGCCCCTGAACCAGACAAGCTGGAGGTGACCCGTACCATCCGTAAAGTCGGCTACAAGCCGTTTTCCCCTTCCTTTTCCGATGACAACATAACCGGTGATATGCCCTGCGATCTGGATATATGGCATATCGGAAGTCACTTCCGATATTTTATAAAACCTGCTCCGGTCCACATACCTGTATGGATACCAGGTCAACAGGTCCTCAAAGGTATTGATCCCGATCTCCTGTTTCAGCAGTTCAGCCCTCTTGGGGCCCACTCCGGGAAGAAACTGGATATCCTGTTGTAAATATTGTTGCATGCCTGGAGCAATTTATGTAAAATTAGCATTTTACGGCAAAGCAAAAAGATGATCTGGAGAATCCTCAGGTTCATACAACACCAGTTTTATCTCCGGCACAGGCATGGTCATGGTATCCACTCTCCATACCTGTTTGATTTTGTGCATGAGGTGGTATTCAATTCAGGGAAAATCAAAGTGCCCGGAATGATAACAAGGGAACATAGGTCACTGAAGAAAAGCCGGGCCCTGATTCCCCCGGGCACAATGGGGGCAAATCCGGCCCGGGACAAGAATCATGAAATAGCCATTCATTCATTTGTAAAGAGTTCATCAGTATCGGAGAAGTATGGAGCATTGCTGTACAGGATCACAGGGTGGTTTAAACCTGAAATGATAATTGAATTAGGAACCGGTCTTGGGATCAGTACCATATATTTGGCTTCGGGTTATACAGAGGCGCCACTGCACAGCCTGGAGGGAATTAACGAACGGGCTGCCTGCGCTGCAGAACTGATCTGTCGCTGCGGACTGGAACAGGTATCCATTCACAGGGGTGAGATGGACCCGGGCCTTGAACAGCTTCTGCTCAAAATGCAGGGAAGGAATGATTTCAGTGGAAGGTTTGTGGCTTTTATGGATGCCAATCACAGGTATGAACCAACTGTTAACTATTTAAAATTACTGTTGGAAATATCTGGTAACGAGGCAATAATAATCATGGATGATATTTACTGGTCAAGGGAAATGAACCGTGCCTGGAGGGAGGTCATCAAATGGCCGGAGGTCAGAATAAGTATTGATCTGTTCCGGATGGGCATCCTGTTATTGAGAAAAGATCTGACAAAAGCAGACTTTAAAATAAACCTTTAGGAATTTAAGGAATCTAATCCATATTGTTTACTTTCGTGTACAATTAGATATACTATGGAAACAGTTATCAGCCTGGATCAGATCGTTAAGAACTACTATATTGGCACTATTATTGTTGAAGCACTTCGTTCGGTCAGTATTGAGATAAAAACCAACGAGTATGTTGCTATTATGGGCCCCTCCGGATCCGGAAAATCCACCTTAATGAACCTGATTGGTTGCCTGGATACAGCCACAAGCGGTTCTTATATTTTGAACGGGACCGATGTAAGCAAAATGGAGGACAACCGCCTTGCCGAGATCAGGAACCAGGAAATAGGCTTCATCTTTCAGACATTCAACCTGCTCCCACGATATACGGCTCTTGAGAATGTTACTCTTCCCCTTATCTATGCCGGATCGGGAAAAACGGCCCGGGTCGAAAGGGCAAAAAACACTCTTGCAGACGTGGGCCTTGCAGACAGGATGGACCACAAACCAAACGAACTTTCGGGAGGACAGCGTCAAAGGGTCGCGGTTGCCAGGGCACTGGTCAATAATCCTTCAATAATTCTTGCCGATGAGCCCACGGGGAACCTGGACTCAAAAACTTCGGTGGATATAATGAAACTTTTCGGTAAGATCCATTCCATGGGTAATACCATTATCCTGGTAACGCACGAAGAGTCAATTGCGCGCTATGCTCACCGGATTATCCATCTGCTGGATGGTAAGGTTGATAGTATTGAGACCAATAAGAATCCCGAACTTTGAGTAATAAATCGAAGATATACACCCGGGGAGGAGACAGGGGGGAAACAGAACTGATCGGAGGAAGACGTGTCCCTAAATATCATCCCAGGATAGAAGCCTGTGGATTGGTGGATGAGCTTACGGCTCATACATCTCTTCTCAGGGACCAGGTGGAAGATCCGGAAATTAAAGAGGAGCTGCTAATCATAATGGATATTCAGATGGCCGCTGCATCTTTACTGGCTCAGGATATTGAGGATGTACCGGCAGGTAATCCCAGGATCGGAAGCGATCAGGTGACTTTTGTGGAGGGGAGGATTGATGAAATGGATGCTTCCCTGGCTCCGCTCCACTCATTCGTGATACCCGGGGGACATCAGGCAGTTTCGCAGGCTCATGTGGCCAGGACCGTTTGCAGACGGGCCGAGCGGGCTATCCATAAACTGGCCAGTGAGTCCGGCGTGGATGATGAATTACTAAAATTTTTCAACCGGTTATCGGACTATTTCTTCGTTCTTTCCAGAAAGATTGCAAGGCTTTACGGGGTAAAACTGAGGCCGTGGAAAAGTGTGTTGTGAGATATAATTTTTTTTTTAATTTTGCGGCACTAAAGCAGCTACTTAATAATTTAATGAAATTTCTACGTCGATGTACTGGACACTGGAATTAGCCTCTAAACTTGAAGATGCACCCTGGCCTGCCACCAAAGAAGAGTTAA